>JAQUYG010000021.1 GCA_028691985.1 Minisyncoccota bacterium | reverse complement strand
CAGTACCTCTTGACAAATATTTTATATATGCTATTATGGACATTGACTCCTATCCAATTCAAGGGTAGGCGTCAACATCCCAATCAAAACAAAACAAACATGATTGGGAGAAAAAAAGGGGTTAAAAAAGACATTAAATGTTTAAGCTCTCTAAAAAGAGAGAGAAAAGCCATAGAGGCTACTTAAACAACCGAAACAGTTTATGTCTCTGTTTCAAAAGGGAAAGGAAGAAGCCATACAGCCACCGTTCACATTATTCGGCTTCTTCTTCCCGCCAAATTGTTTCCTTGTTTAGAAGGAATTTTATTTTGTCTAAAATTATATATATAAACCTTTATAAAATCCGCTACATAAGTTATCATCCAATGTCGACGGAAAAGCAAAAAAGGAAGTGTTAAATTGGGTTACAAAATTTACCACTGATCGCTTCAATCCGCCGACAAATCAAAAAATATCACCTTTCTCTATATAGTAAAGACCAAAGTCCTCGTAAAAGGTCTTTTTTTAAAAATGTTATTGACACCCCTGCGATATACCTTATAATATCTAAGCTAGCGCAAAAAACATATCCACCCCTGGCGGGAAAAAAGTGGTTCAAAAAAAACGCTAGCACTTCGAATCAAATAACCGCCTTTTATATAGACCCCTTCCCCGAGAAGGGCTTTTTATTTGCCAAAAACCGTAATTATGCAATAATTTAGAAAGTAAATAACTATAAAAATATGACACTTCGAATTTATAACACCCTTACAAAACAGATTGAAGATTTTAGACCGATAGACGACAAATGTGTCACGATGTATAGTTGCGGCCCGACTGTCTACGATTTTGTGCATATCGGCAATTTGCGTACCTTTATGATGGCGGACTTTCTGCGCCGTACCCTGCTTTTCTTGGGCTATGAAGTAAAACATATAAAAAATATCACCGATGTTGGACACCTAACACAGGATGACATCGACGCCGGCGAGGACAAGATGCTCAAAGCCGCCAAGCGTGAACACAAAACCCCCCAAGACATTGCCAGATTCTATGAAGAAGCTTTCAAAAAAGATGAGGAAAAACTTCATATACTCCCCGCCTACAAATTCACTCGCGCCACAGAATACATCGACGAGATGATCAAACTTATTGAGAAATTGATCGCGAAAGGTTACGCTTACGAAACCAACGGTTCAGTATATTACGACATCAATAAATTTGATAAATATGGACAACTTTCCGGCAATGCGCTCGAAAACCTCAAGATTGGCGCGCGACTTGAAGCCAACCCCGATAAGAAAAACCCTTATGACCTCGCACTCTGGCTCAAGTCCGGGGAAGAGCATCTGATGAAGTGGCAATCACCATGGAGCGTGGGCTACCCCGGATGGCATATCGAATGTTCAGCGATGAGCATCGCCAATCTCGGCGAAACACTAGACTTCCATACTGGAGGAGAAGACAACATTTTCCCTCATCACGAGAATGAAATCGCCCAAAGTGAAGGTGCAACCGGCAAAAAATTCGTGAACTACTGGGTGCATGCCCGCTTCCTTCTTGTAGACGGCGAGAAAATGTCAAAGTCCAAAGGAAATTTCTATACTCTTAAAGATATCGAAGAAAAAGGATTTGACCCTCTCGTCTACCGATACCTCTGCCTTACCGCACACTTCCAGTCACAGATGAATTTTACTTGGCAAAGCCTGAAAGACAGTCAAAACGCTTTAAAAAAATTATATGCCTTCGCCGGTTCCGTAGATTCCAAAGAAGAAGGCAGCGGCATCGAAAAATATATTGAAAAATTCCAAGCTGCCCTCGAGGACAACCTGAACACTCCCCTCGCCATCGCGACCGTCTGGGAAATGATAAAGGACAGAAGCATGAGCGACAGAGACAGAAAGACAACACTCCTTAAATTTGACGAAGTACTAGGGCTGGGGTTGTCGGACATTGAACCATCCTTGTTAAAAACAGAAACCGGAGAATTCGAACTGAACGGAGGTAATATAAAATTCTCTATCACTCGAAGCTCCACTGAAGATACAATTTCGGAAGACCTGCTAGATCTCGTCAAAGAAAGAGAAACTGCCCGCCAAGCTAAAGATTTTGCCACTTCCGACCGATTAAGAAACGAACTCAAAAAAAGGGGCTATGAGATTAAAGATACGGCTGAAGGCATTGAAATCACAGAGATAGAATAGGCTCGCAAGAGCCTGTTTTTTTATTTATGCGCCACAAAGCAGCAGCATTAGGTCCGCACAGTTGTCCAACATACAAAAGTCAGTTATAAAAATTATTTTTATCCGATATGATAGTGAAGCAGGCTGAAACCTGCCGCTCCAGAGCGCAAAAACCCGTTTTTTCATCCACACCCCATCCCCAGCCTCTCCTCTTCTGTAAAAAGTCTTTCGATGTTATACTTTCCTATATGAATTTAACCCAAATCTTATATGGAAATGCAAAAAAATACGGATTTTGGAGCCGACAGGATGCCGCCACAAAATGTTGAAGCAGAACAGTCTGTTCTGGGGTCGTTAATGATCGACAAAAATGCCATCATCAAAATCGCCGACCTCATCTCACCAGATGATTTCTATAAAGACGCACATGGCAAAATCTTCGAAGCGATGCTCTATCTTTATGAAAACCACGAACCGATTGATATCCTAAGCCTTTCCAATCGACTCAAGGATAAAGATCAACTTGAAAGGGTCGGCGGACACGGCTATCTGGCATCCCTCGCCAACACAGTTCCGACTGCAGCCAATGTCACGCACTATGCCAAAATCGTAGAGAAAAAAGCAATCCTTCGAAAACTTATCGACAACGCCTCACAGATCGTCAGTAACGCCTATGATGAAAAGAACGAAGTTGACGATGTTCTTGATCAAGCGGAGCAGAAAATCTTCTCTGTCTCACAAAAACATATCCGCCAAGACTTTACTTCCGTGAAACCGATTTTGGAAGAGGCTTTTGATCGCATCGATGAGCTCAGTAAGAATAAAGGCAAATTGCGAGGTGTTCCGACCGGTTTCAAAGATTTAGATAACTTGCTTTCAGGCCTTCAGGAATCAAACTTAGTTATATTAGGAGCCCGTCCAAGTATGGGTAAATCATCTTTCGCAATGGACATCGCCCGCCAAGCCGCCGTAAAATACAAAGTCCCTGTCGGAATCTTTTCTCTGGAAATGTCCAAAGATGAGGTCATCGACAGACTCATCTGCTCACAAGCACATGTTGATCTTTGGAAAATGCGTACCGGCAATTTGTCTTCCTCTGGAGAAAATGATGATTTTTCCCGAATCGGGCATGCTATCGGGACTCTTTCCGAGGCTCCCCTTTTTATCGATGATACCGCCGGACTTAATGTTATGGAAATGCGAACTATGGCGCGCCGACTGCAATCAGAACACGGACTCGGCCTCCTCATCATCGATTATCTGCAACTCATCGAAGGCCGCGCCAACATTGAGAACCGTGTACAAGTCGTCAGTGAAATTTCCAGATCCCTCAAAGGTCTGGCGCGCGAACTACGCATTCCAATCATCGCTCTCTCTCAACTTTCGAGAGGCGTCGAATCACGAGATGACCAAAAACCAAAACTTTCTGACCTGCGAGAGAGTGGGTCAATAGAACAGGACGCTGATGTCGTTATGTTCATCTACCGCGAAGACCGCGCCAAGAAGAATACAGAAAAAACCGGCATCGCCAATATCATCGTCGCCAAACACCGCAATGGACCCATTGGAGAAATCGACTTATATTTCAAACAAGAATACACCAGCTTCGTAGATGTGGATACTTCGCACAGTAATTAAAGAAAATGCCACAACCAAAATCTCTAAAAAATCTTGTACAAGAGCTTTCCAAACTACCGGGCATAGGTCCTCGCACCGCCACTCGGTATGCTTTTCATCTGCTTCGTAAATCTGACGAAGAAGTTGAACTTCTTGCCGAAGCGATACATAATCTCAAGAGAGAGACAAAAATCTGCAAAAACTGTTTTAATGTATCTGAAAACGATTTGTGCGAATTCTGTTTGAACCCCAAACGGGACCGTTCTATCATTTGTATCGTCGAAGAAGCTATAAACATTCCGGTCATTGAAAACACCAAAAAGTTTAGTGGACTTTACCATGTCCTCGGCGGAACTATCAAGCCGCACGAAGGCGCCGGACCGGAAAAGCTCAATATCGAGCAGATGATTGAAAGAATTAAAAAAAGCGAAGTCAAGGAAATCATAATCGCTACTAACCCCAACATCGAGGGCGAAACAACAGCGATGTATCTCGTAAAACGCCTTAAAGAATTCAATCTCAAAATCACCCACCTTGCTCGCGGACTTTCCACCGGCAGCGATTTGGAGTACGCCGACGAAATGACCGTCTCCCATGCACTAGAAGAAAGAAAAGAGTTTAAATAAACGATACCCAGATAAGAGATACATCATGGAGTAACAGACCTTGGTCCGCACAGCTGTCCCAATCGGGATACTGCGTTTCCAAAATACGCACCGATTAAAACCTGCCACTCCAAAATAAACACAATAAAAAAAGAGCTCTTTTTCTCAAGAGCTCTTTTTTATTCAAACAATTTTATTTCACAATATTCTCAATCAACACTTCTGTAAACGGCTGTCTGTGTCCGTTACGCACATTGTGTCTTTTCTTCGGAATATGCTTCACGATTTCGATCTTTCTGGCTCTTCCCTGCTTGAGGATAGTAGCCTCAACCTTAGCACCTTTGACAGTCGGATCACCGATAACGGTTTCCTTGCCATCTTCTGAAGCGACCAATAGAACCTCTTCAAAAGAAATCTTCGCACCTTCTTCGCCCTCCAATTTCTCAACTCTTAGCCTGTCTTTCGGGGAAATCTTATACTGCTTTCCGCCAGTTTTGATAACTGCAATCATATATTTCTTAAATTTAACTTAGTTTAAGTGGTTCACGGGGTTTTTGATAACAAAGCTATATTATCAGAAAAGGTTGTTTGTGTCAATAAAGTAAAGGAGTCTTGTTTACAAGCCTCCTTATTAAGTCCCGTCTTTTCCGGAACATACTATTAAATCTGGGGGGGATAAAAAACCGCGCCACAACGGTTATATTCTTTACAAGATGCAACAATCAAATAGTTTTTTCCTTCTTCTATTTTTAGACATTTTGCATCCATCTCCCGTTCTAAAATCGTACATATTTCAAGAGCACGCGATGGATGATAATTATCCAAGACGATTGTTTTACATTCTTTTATACATTGCTTTATGAGCGATATGAGTTCAGTAGGGGGAAAAATTCTTCCCGACTTAAACTCGCCCATGCAAACAACATATGGAAAAATCAAAAAAAATTCCTCATCAGGACTACTAGGGTCCTGCAAATAAACTTCAAAAATTTTTTTATATCCCTGAAACAAGCGTTCGTTCTCCTTTTTTTTATTCTACCCAAGATTATAGCAGTTTTATAAAAAAAGTCTAGTCCAAGAAAATTCTTTTTTATAAAGACTACCAAGTAAGATTTGCACACTTACTATCCAACAATAGTCCCCTTTTTCCGAATTTGCTTCTTTGTTGAAGCAATGACTATGATGAACAAAATCACTAACACCATAAACTTATAAATTCCCTGAAATATCAACGATAAAAACCCTAATACGGCAGAAAGAAGATAGATAGAAAAAACCGTTCTTCTCTCCGACCAGCCTAGTTTATCAAAAAGGTAATAATGAAAATGATTGCGATCGCCAATAAAAGGAGACCTGCCTTCGTGCAGTCGTTTGTATACGACCCAAACCGCGTCCAAAATCGGAAATCCCATCACAAGGAAAACGGTCGCGATTTTTCCACCAGCAAATATCGCGAGCACCGCAAGCATAAATCCTAGAAACATGGAACCGCTAGTACCCATAAAGATTTTTGCGGGATAAAAGTTAAAAACGAGGAACCCCAAGAGTGCACCGACAAAGGTTATTGCCAAAATTGCAAGCGGCGGCTGATTGACTAAGTCTGAAATACTTAAGAAAAAAAGAGTGAGTGAAGCAATCGCCCCCACTCCGCCCGCCAGTCCATCTAACCCATCCAACCAATTAACCACATTCATGAATCCCACAATCCACAAAATCACAAAAAACGAGCCTAATACGGAAAAATCAAAAAAGTAAAAGGTATCCAGCCGAAACTCCCTACCGCCAAAGGGATTAGCGACATAATCCACGCCTAGTCCGAAATAAATCATCACAAGCGCGATAAAAATCTGAAGCGCAATCTGTTTTTTCCAAGAGATATTTCTCAAATCATCCCAAAGTCCGAAAATCAGAATGAGGATCGAACAGATGACCAAACCGATCTTAAGTTCATCAAATACCAATGTACCAGAAAGAAAAATTGCCAACCAAAAAGCCACGATAATCCCCAACCCACCCAAACGAGAGATTTTCCCGACATGCTTTTTTCTGCCACCATTTCTGTCAAAAAGATTATATCTTTTACTAAACGCGATAAGTACACACATAAAAACAACACTTAGAACAAAGGCAGTTAGAAAAGGTTTAATATATAAAATAAGATTTTGCATAGATTTTAAATATATAGGAATCTCTGAAAAACTGAGTAACCTTAATTTTTAAGTTTATTTTTTCCCTCCGATCATGGATTTCCGCCGGAGTTTATCCTCGTGAGGACAGGAGGAGGGCAGGAATTGCACAAGTTAGACAGTTCGATAACAAAACACCACATAAAGTTCATCCATATTATATTTTTCATGTGTCATGCCGGGCCCCAACCCGGTATCTTCGTTATATTTCGCTTTTATTTTACTATAATGCTTAATCGTTATACTCCGTAGATTCCAGATATTTTGCAGTAACGAAATTCCGGAATGACAAATACTGCGTTTTCGGCATTTTAGAAAAATTCTTCGAAATATTTTATATAGGAACTGCCAACGAATTAAGCAATTTGTACAAGAATGACAAAGATATATTTTTTAGAGCTTTTCAGAGGTTCCCATAGAATCTATCTTGGAAAAGAATCTGCAAATAAAGAGGAAACAATCAATCTCGTCCCCTCTCCCATCAGGAGAGGGTCAGAGTGAGGGGGAATAAAAACAAATAGCTTATTATGTATTTTTTTCCCATAGTTTCTCACATTTTTTTGATAAATCCTCCATGACCCCCTCTAAATTATCATAGACATCATTATTAGTGTATCTAATTATTTCAAAATTTCTATTTTTTAAAAATTCTTCTCTGATTATATCTCGTTCATATTTCTTTTCATAACCATGAGCATCTCCATCGATTTCAATAACCAAGCCTAATTCTTCACAATAGAAATCCGCAATGTAGCTTCCTATGTTATGTTGCCTCCTGAATTTAAGACCGAGTAGTTGTCGATTTCTCAATTCACGCCACATAATCCTCTCTGCTGATGTCTGTCGGACTCTTAAACTGCGAGCTTGTTTTATTTTGGTGTTCATATCTTGTAAACAAGTAACAAACAAAGAAATAAATTTTTATCCCCCTCACTCTGACCCTCTCCCATCGGGAGAGGGAACGGACAAAAAACCATTCTAATAATTCTACATGCTCTTAATATAAAATCCGAACAGTTCTAATTTATTCCTTTCTCACTTTTTCCGTCACCCAAAACTCCATATATTTCCCAAAAAGCATCCTGGTCTGCGCATCAAGCATCGGTAGTGAACCAAGGGGAATTGCCAAAACTGGTGACAAAATCCATTGGAGAACCATTGTCGCTTTTTTAATCCCCTTCGTCCCTTCTGGTGCCGGAGGTAAAAGATAGAGAGATGTTAACATTGAGGTAATGAGTCCGATCATCGCAAAAGTCATCAGATACCCCAAGACTTTTGGCAAGTTAAGTGCAATAATCGTCTGATTAAATTGTTCCCCACCGAACCAGATTGGCAGCCAGCCAAAAACCGCGATTATGATCGGCGAAACTCCCCAAGAGATTCTTCCGATAAATTCCTCCCAGGTCTTTTCAAGCTTCTTCTTGAGAGAGATTTTTTTATCCCGCCAAAGAGCTCGATAAACAATCGGAATATTTTCAATTCCCCAAGCCCACCTCCTTTGTTGTTTATATTGATTCCAAATTGTTTTATAAAAATTTTCTGCCAGGACCGCATCTAAAGAGACCGGCAAATAAATCGGCTCTACGGCATAGTCACCGTGATAAAGCATAAATCCTTTCCAATAGATAATAGAGTCGTCAGAAATGACATCTTTCGGCCAGTAACCGACATCAACCAGCGTTTTAAAGCTCATCGAATGACTGGAAAAAGTGACCATCTTATCACGACGAACACTCTGCGTAATTTGCCAAAAAGAAGAACTGATCATAATCACCCGCACTACGCTGTTAGTCTGCCAGATATTATTGTTGTAAAGAGGTAGCGGCTGGTAGCTGAATCGAAACCTCTTCGGATTGATCATAAAACGATAAGTCAAACACGAAAAATATTTGTCGCTCACACAAGTATCGCTATCAAAAGTCGAAACAATCACATCTTCATATCTAATTCCCCTTTCGTCCAAAAACAAACGGGCCTCCTCCCCCGCCCAACTGGCATTAGCGCCTTTCACCTTCGCTTCACCCGCGATTCCGTCAGGATGAAGTGTTGTTAGATAACCAAAAAATTTGTCACCATATTTCTCCTCAAGTATCTTCGCCCGCTCCAAAGCATCTTCGCCCGCCCGCTGCTCAAATGCCATAACCACAATCAAACGGTCTTTCGGATAATCGGAATTTAAAATCGAATCCAGCGCCGGCTGCAAAATATCTAGCCCTTCCTTATATGTCGGCAGGATAATCAGATGATAGATTTTTCTCCAATCTTTCAAATCATCCTCATCTTCAGATTTTACCAAACCCTTGCACCGAGAAATCCAGTCCTCTCCCTCCCAAATTCTAATCCTCCTGTATCCGAACACCATAAAAACGGTGATGTAAAAAACTTTCACCACCCAATAAAGATCAAAGACTATTATGAAAAACGCGATTACAATCGGATAATAGAAAGCGAGAAACAGACTGAGAAATAAGAATGTCCAGGTGACGATGCCCGGCAGAACTTCCAAAGTCCTTTGGATTCTCTGTTCTCTTCTTCCATCAGGCCTTGAATTCGGAAAAGTAAATCCAGAAGCAGCCATAAAATATTATTACTGATAAAATAAGAAACACGAAGCATATCTCAAGCACTGATCCTTTATACTCCTTCCCTGTGAATAAATCAAGCTCTAGGACCAGCTCGGATGTTCCTGCTTCAAGTATAAATCAAATCTCCTCTCTGGCAAAATTACACAAAACTTCCAAAGAGTTGATCTTCTGGTCTATGTTAAATTCTACAAAGTTCTTCATCACGAGCGCACTGCGCAATATGACAGAGCGATCAGCGCTTAATCTGCGAAGTTCCGAGAGCTTAAACCTCACAACATCCTCATACTTCATTCCCCTTTTCACCGTAACCGACAAGAAACGCAACAGCCTTACAGTATCATCACTCACAGCAAAAGCGTCCGGACATCTTTGCGCGCATTCATAATCCAAAACGCCCCCTAAAGAAAAACTGAAATAATTTTTCCCCGGGTTGGGCTTTTCCGAACAAAAAACACAACTTTCCGACTGAGGCGCAAAACCGGAAAGCGAGAGAGCATTGATTTCAAAAAACAGAATAACAAGCCACAAAAAATTTTTCTCCTGGGGCGATGCGCTCTCCAAAGAATTCATCGATTCCAAGATAAGATGAAACATCTTCTCATCGTGATAGTTCTCAAGAGTTATTCTGTCTGCCACTTCCAGTATTACCGAAGAAAAAAGGATGAGCTCCATCTCCCCTCTCAGGTTCAAAAATGCATCCATCACAAAACTGTTCGCTACCGTATCCATCTTTTTTCCGTGCACCAGTACGAAATCCGAATACAAAAAGGGTTCAAGATGCCCCTTTAGTTTTCCCTGCGGTTTGCGCGCGCTTTTTCCGACCGCCTCGACCTTACCGAAATCTTTTGTAAAGATATGCAAAAGCAGATTGGCCTCCCCAAAGTTGGATCTTCGAAGTATAACCCCCTCTGTCCGATAAGTACTCATTTTTTAATGCCTAAAATTATTTTTTCACCACCGAGTTCGAGTTCCTCTACACCGTCAAATTTTTCTTTCACAATTTCCCCTGTCAGACCGAGTCCGCTCAATAGACACTCGCTCTTGATTTCATTCGACCATTTCTCAAACATCTTAGCAGCCTTCACTCCCCCGTCCGTGACAGAATATTCTACCTTTACCACATCATCGCGATTATATTTCGCATTCTTACGCATCGCCTGAATCTGTCTGATGACTTCGCGCGACAAACCCTCAAGCTCCAGATCTTCGGTTATATTCAAATCTAATGCGACTCTTATTACCCCTTCCAAAGAAACACCCCAATTTTCTCTCTCTTCAACTGCTTTTACAACTTTTATTTCTTTTACATTCAACTCCTCTTTCAAAATTTCTGAAAGCTCGACATCCAAAGAATCAACCCCTTCCTTCTGTATAAGCAAAGTTTGTAGGGGCATTCTTACCTTGATGCGACTCTGCGCCCGGACCGCCAGCCCCAAAGTTACGACACTGCGCACGAGATTCATCTGCTCGCTCACTTCAATATTTATATCCTCATTTTTCGCCTCCGGAAATTTTTCCAAATGCACCGATTCGCCATCGGTCAAATTTTTATATATTTCATCAGAAAGAAATGGCATAAACGGCGCCATCACTTTTGCAAAATTTACCAAAACATAATGCAAAGTCTGATAAGCCGCCATCTTATCTTGCAAGTCCTCCGAACCGAACCTCTTGCGCGATCTGCGCAAATACCAGTTAGAAAGTTCATCCACAAAATCTTTGAGCGGCCGCGAGGCTTTCACGAGATCATAATTTTGCATCTCTTTGTCCATCTCCTGCACGAGCAGATTAAATTCAGACAATATCCACTTATCAAGCAAGTTGTCCGATTTTTGGCAACTCATGACATCCTCAGTTTTAATCTTGTTAAGCTCAACATTCATCACCAAGAAAGAATAGGAATTCCAAAGCGTCAGCACAAATTTCTTCAAAACCTCATCCACACCCTTTTCCGAAAAGCGCAAATTCTCCGCTTTCATTACCGGCGAAGTCAATAAATAATATCTAAGCGAGTCCGCGCCGTATTTTTCCAAAAGCAAAATCGGATCAGGATAATTCTTGAGCTTCTTGCTCATCTTCTGCCCATCTTCTGCCAGCACAATTCCGTTCACAATCACATTCTTGAATGCCGGCTTATCAAAAAGCGCCGTCGACAAGACCATAAGTGTATAAAACCACCCACGTGTCTGATCGATTCCTTCAGCGATAAAATCCGCCGGATAACTTTTTTCAAACTCATCTTTGTTCTCAAACGGATAATGCAGCTGCGCATATGGCATCGAACCCGACTCAAACCAGCAGTCGAACACATCGCCGACAATCTTCATCGACCTCCCGCATTTCGGACACTTGATTTTTATCTCATCGATATAGGGCTTGTGTAAATCAAATTCCTTGCCGTCCTTGGTAATACTACTGATAGTTTCAGGATCGGCTTTTTCCATAAGTTCAACAGTGGAACCGATAACCTCGATTTCGCCGCAATCCTCACATCTCCAAATCGGCAACGCCGCACCCCAGAAACGGCTTCTCGAGATGGCCCAATCACGGGCATCCTCCAGCCACTTGCCGAAGCGTCCGTCCTTGATATACCCCGGCACCCAATTAACCTCTTGATTATTTTTTATGAGATTATCTTTAATTTTTGTCACCTCTACAAACCAAGAACTTGAAGCATAATTGAGAAGCGGCGTGTCGCATCTCCAACAATGAGGATAGCTGTGTTTGTAATTCTCACTCGCAAATAGTACACCTTCTTTTTTAAGATATTCCACAACCTTCTCATCAGTCTCACGCGGATTTCTCTTTGGTTTTACATCTCTCCCTTTACCTTCTTTATCATAAAAATACTGCCTTTCTTCTTCCGGCAAAGTATTTATAAAATCAACGAATTTTCCACTTCGAGAAACATGCTGCACAAACGGCAATTTGTTTTCCCGCGCCAAATTCATATCATCCTCACCAAAAGCCGGCGCGATGTGCACAATTCCCGTCCCCTCTTCCGTCGTCACAAAATCACCCGCATAAATCTTCCAACCATTTTCGCGGTTTTCTAAATCTTCTTTTTTAGCATAATAAGAGAATAGAGGTTCATAGGAAAGTCCAACTAAATCTTCTCCGCTAAAATGTCCTGCATTTTTATATTCAGTTTTTACCCCTTGTTCCGGAGAATTAACTAAGACATGACCAATAACTCTATTATCTTTTACTAAAATATCATTATCAAAGACTTCATTGATTTTATCTGTTGCTAAAATATAATTAGTAATCTTATCTCCTTTTTTAACTTCAATAAGAGCATAGTCAACATCTTTCCCCACCGCCAGCGCCACATTTCCCGGAAGTGTCCAAGGCGTTGTCGTCCAAGCCAAAATATAGACATTACTGTCATCCTGAGGTACTCCGAAGGATCCCGTTATGTCCTGCGTAGATTCGGGATTCTTCGACTCCGCTACGCTCCGCTCAGAATGACTAATATTTTCCGCATTCACCATCTGCATATCCGAACGATTCCCCTCTTGAGAGGGAGTAGGGGGTGTGTTGACTTTATCATTCGCCCCTAATATTTTCTCCGCACTTTCCTTCGTCAACTTAAACTTCACCGTCGCTGACAAATCCGTAATGTCTTTATATCCCTGTGTCACTTCAAAATTAGAAAGCGTCGTCTCACAACGCGGACAAAGATGCATTGATTTATAACTTTCATAAACCAAACCTTTTTTATAAATCTCCGAAAAAACCCACCAGATCGATTCAGTGAATTTCCAATCCATCGTCTTATAATCGTTTTCCATATCCACCCATCGTCCCACGCGCGGAATGAACTGTTTCCAATCGTCGGAATACCTCAAAACAGAACCGCAACAAGCCGCATTAAATTTATCAATCCCCATCTCCTCGATTGCCTGTTTATTTTCGATTCCCAATTCCTTCTCGATCAAATTTTCCACCGGCAGCCCGTGGCAATCCCAACCCCATCGACGATCGACCCGATTTCCCTTCATTGTCCAGTAACGAGGTACCACATCCTTGATGAGGCTCGCCACCACATGACCGTAGTGCGGCAGCCCCGTTGCAAATGGCGGACCATCATAAAAACTGAAAGTCGGCCTCTCGCCGTCCTCCATCGATTTCTCAAAAATTTTATTTTCCTTCCAAAATGTGAGTACACTCTTTTCCATCTCCGGAAAATTCTGCCTCGGATCAACTTTTTTGAACATAAGCGTGTATTAAAAAATTTCTATTGTTAACAATACTAATCTTAAGCCAAAAACAGGCAAAAGTAAAGAAAATACCGACTATCTGCCGGTATTTCTTCTAATTAAAGACTAATCCTCTTTTCCCCAGAATTCGTCCGCTTCTTTCTCCATCTTCTCCAAACGATCATAATAGTCCGGAAATTCGTTAAGATGCGCCAGCGCTATTTTACCGGTCACAAGGGGGTCGTCGTTTGTCACATTCGTGTGAGCATCTCGCGTTCCATGTTCAAGTTCCACATCCATGCCTCTGCGAAACTGATCAACATCGAATTTATCCCATCTGACACCTAATTCTTCGCCAACTCTTTTGGCGTCCTCATTTGTAAATTCTTGCATAAACCTAATCATTAAATAATAAAAACGCACTGTCATCGTAAATCAAACAAAAACAACAAAGCTATCTACAACTAAATTTTATAGATATGGATATCCTCCTCGGTCTTTTAGAGTCGCCTCACCACTTCAAAATTATACACCGCAGATGGAAAAAGAATGCTACCTCCTTCTTCCCGCTACTTCCTCAAACACCTCCAGAGTCTTCTTTGCTGTATTTTCCCAGCGGAATTTTTTCGCCTGTTCCAGCCCCGAAGTCTTCATTTCGCTACACAAACCATCGTCCCGCAAGACTTCCAAAATCGCGCTTTTCATTCCTTCGACATCATAGGGATCCACCATCTTTGCCGCATTGCCGGTTATCTCAGGATAAGAAGTCACATTGGAACAGACAACCGGAAGTCCCGATGCAAAAGCCTCCAGTACGGTCGCTCCGAATTCTTCATAAATCGGCACAGAAACGAAGAGTTCCGCTCCGCCAAAAAGAGCATTCAGATCTTTCGGTTCGATATATCCAGTAAAAACAACTTCATTTTTAATTCCAAAATCCTTAGCAATCTGTTTTATTTCATCCGACATCCATCCATTTTTCCCCGCCAGAACCAATTTATAATTTGACTTCGGCATCTCACTCCTCAGAATCATCCGAAGCCTGGAAAAGGCCTCTATTAGCCTCGCCAAATTATTGATAGGACTGATCGTATTCATAAAAAGTATATATTCCCCATCAATACCGTATCGAGTCTTAACCTCTTGTATCTCCTCAAGTCGTGCCGACTCGAAAAATTTCTCATCAAAAGCGTTATAAATGACCCTGACTTTTTTATCATCAATATAGAAGAACTCCTTTAAATCCTTTTTTGCCGCCTCGGAAGTCGCAATCACCGCATTTGCCCTTTTATAAGCAGGAGTTTTAATGCGATATTTTACCAATTCTTTTTTAGGAAAAAGATCCGGACTCTTATTTAGCGCCAGATTATGCGCCGTCGCAACAAACTTACGCCGATATCCCATCGGCAGCCTGCCGCCTGGAATATGAAGCACATCGAGATTTTCTCTTGCAAAAAAAGCAGTTGCCAATGTCTCGCTATAAACCACCGGCAAAAAACTCTTATAATAAGAAAAAGGGAATCTTTTTACTGAAACATTTTTAAACTTCTTCATTTTTTCCAAATCCTTGTCGCGTACACGATAATTCACAAAAATCACATAGTCATTCTTCTTGTCGGTTCGCAAAAGGTATCTTATGATTTGATAAGTGTAGTGCCCTAAACCGGCCGCATCCCCCAACGCGGGATTCAAAACCGTCTGGGCATCTATGCCGATTCTCATATTTTTAAAGATAATAGTAAAGCCTGATTAAAAAAACTTTTAGCTGATTATTCTTGTCTTAATTATAAATCCACCATCGCGCAGGGTCAAATAAAAAATCCCCAATCAACGAGCGTAATGCAAAAAATATCGAGGTCTGACCTCCTACATAAAAATTGATTTTTCGCCGCCTTATGCTAAAATCAGCTTATGAGTATTTATGCAATCAACAAACGAGCGACTTTTGACTATGAACTCCTGGACAAGATGGAGGGTGGTTTAGCTTTGGCAGGATTCGAGGTCAAAGCGATCAAAACGGGGCACATCAGCCTTAAGGGGGCTTTTGTTACCATAAAAGACAATGAACTATATCTGACTAATGCCCACATTCCCGCCTATCAACAGAAAAATACACCAGAAAGTTACGACCCATACCGCTCACGAAAAGTACTTGTCCACAAGCGCGAACTCAAGTCTCTGATTGGAAAAATCAAGCAAAAAGGCTTGACATTGGTCCCGATTAAGGTATACTCAAAGCGCAGGCTTATAAAGCTGGAGTTTGCTGTTGGAAAAGGAAAAAGAATGATGGATAAGCGCGAAGATATCAAAGAGCGCGAGGCAAACATCAGCATCAGAAGAGCCCTGCGAGGAAATAAGACATAAAAGCCTCAATCCCTCATGGGGATGATTTTTGGCTTCGATGGAAATCTTATTTAGAAATCGCCATTCGAGCATGCAGAATAACTCGTAAAAATTGTCTGCAAAAGCTAAATGCAAAAACATTTACAAGCAAAGTAGCCTCCATTTTTAGAGCTCCTGCTTTCGCAACCGCTGTTGCTTAAATAGCCGACAGCCATCGGACTGTTGAATCTTGATAGACAGACCCCGGTGTCATACATCAAGTGTAGGAATCGGGAGTTGCCTATGGCCCGATTTTGAAAATTCATAGGACCGGACTTACAGGATCTTGTTTGTTCATAACCTGCAAGTCTCAGAAAAATGAACAATCTATATTGGTAGAAGATTTTTAGATGGATTATCTAGACGCGGGTTCGATTCCCGCCATCTCCACAAATCGGCCGCAAGGCCGTTTGCGTAGAAAATTAATAATTAAAGATAAATATATAGCAACAACAAAAGATTTTAGGATCAATCAAGAGATAAGGGTTCCTAAAGTTACGGTTATAGACGACCAAGCGGAAAATTTGGGCATTATGGATACTTTCAAGGCGATTGAAATAGCGAAAGAGAAAGAGCTGGATCTTGTAGAAGTATCCCCTAACCTGAACCCTCCTGTTTGCAAAATCATGGACTATGGCAAACATCGCTACAAAGTCTCAAAGCAAACTCGTCAGCACAACGCAAAACAAAAAAAGGTTGAAACGAAGAGTATTCGTGTCAGCGTGCGTACTGAAGGACATGATCTGGAATTCAAAGCAAGCAATGTCGTTAAGTTTATGATAAAAGGACATCGAGTCAAAGTCGAGATGGTTTTGAAAGGGCGAGAAAAAGCCAACACGGACTTTGCCAAGGAAAAATTTGAAAAGTTTGTGGGTTCCATTTCAGATATTGCGAAAACCGACCCCAAGTCAGAGGGGAAAGAAATCGTAAAAATTCAAGAGATAAAGCAAAGCCCACAGGGATTCAGTACTATCATAGAATTCAAGAGAAGCTAATATTATAAATAATTTTAAATTTACTATAATGAAAATCAAAACGAAGAAAGCGGTTGCAAAAAGATTCAAAATCTCCAAAACAGGAAAAATCATCGCACGCACTACCGGACAAGACCACTTCAACTCGACTGATACTGGAAATCAGACCAGAGCTAAAAGGAACGACAAAGAAATTACCAGCGGGATAAAAAAAGCGATCAGAAGGCAGCTGTGCAAATAATAAATTTATTTAAGTTTTAAAAGATATGACAAGAATTAAACGAGGCGTAATGGCCAACAAACGCCGCAAAAACATCATCGGTAAGGCAAAAGGATATTTAAGAGACAGGCACAGCAAGTTCCGCGCCGCCAAACAAGCAGTTATCAAAGCCGGAACTAACTCCTTCAAGGACAGAAGACTTAAAAAACGATCAATGAGAGGATTGTGGCAAATCAGGATTAACGCCGCCGTTCGAGGATTCGATATGAGCTACAGCAGATTCATCCACGCACTCAAGGTTTCCAAGATCGAAATCGACCGCAAGGTACTTTCAGAAATTGCGATGGAAAACCCTGCAGTATTCGCAAACATTGCAAGTAAAGCGAAAGAAAACTTGAAGTAAAAATTGTTTCTTCTCCATATATAAAAAAGATTCCCTCGGGTTTACCCGGGGGTTTTTATAAAGACTAGTCAATCAAAAGGAAAGTTTGATAAAACAATAATGTTTTTCTTTTCCACATCTTCGCTGAAGATAAATATGCTATGCTTATTTTTTAAGTCCCTAATAGCATCTTCAATCAAACTTTCTTTATAACCACAAGAAATAAAGAAAGCAATCAACTCTTTACACGGCACACCAATAATTTTTTCTCTACCGTAAACCCAAAAAGCCTCCTCACTAGAGAAAATATTTCCTCTTTTTTCTAGATAAAAGAGAAGCTCTTCTTTAAAAACACAGAGTAATATGTCCTTTTTTTTGCTGTTTCTTGTTTTCCGACTTATAATCTTGTTCGCCTTCAGAATATATGCCCATTTGGATCTTATTTTAATGGCATCATTTCTTGCAAATACCAGAATAAGAAACCGCAAGAAATGTTCTTGACTGTCACTTTTTCGCAATAAGCGAAGTGCCTCGGGGATACTTAACCTCAAAAACGGAGAGACAAAATTAATCTTAATTGTTTCACTGCTGGCAACCTTATCTCCAGTCATGTCACAATTCAAGCTTATAATTCCCAGATCATACAACATAAAATATTGCCTGCTAATCTCTCCCGTTCCCCCCCCTATCTTTTGTTCTACATCTCTCAATGTAAAAGCGTGTGGGGAAGAAAAAAAGAGCAGGATAACGGTTGAAATAAAATTCTCTAATAGAAGAATTCTTTCGCCATTAATTTCAGGGTATACGGCCTTTATCTTGTCATATTCTAAATGTTCCAATATTTTTCACCTATTTTTGTTTATTTTTGGTATATATAAAACAAAAAATATTTTTTGTAAAGATAACAAGGTAGGGCGTACGCACAATATCGCACCCGACAGAAAAAAAACATAAAGCATAATCCGCCATTCCAAAAAAAATAAAATTTTGTAAACAAAAAATAGACGCAAATTAATTACGTCTAGACTTTTTCTCATAAGGATGGCCCCGCTTGTCTTCGTTTATTTTTATCTGCAATCTACAGATAAAGACAAACTTTTCTCTTTGAAGTTCAAGCACTGCTATCCTGCTTTTTGAAGGCAAAGACCCAAACTCCTTGCTTTTATTGACCCCGATTTCCTCTTGCAAATTCTTCCATATTTCTCCTATATCTTCCCCCTGCATCGAACCCCGTTGCAAATAAATTCCCCCCACTCAATTTTATTTTTTTATATAAAAACATCTACAGGCCCGTCACCACCTGTAAACATTAAAAACCCAATTGACAACTTTTTTCATTTCCACAAAACGATCCTCGGCGTTCAGAATAACTGAGATAATTTTATGTTCGTCATCAGCAGATTTGGAAACAAGCGCCAAGCACTCCCCCGCACTCACAGTATAACCGGTTTTGCCACCATAAATATTCTCCATCTCCCCCAAAAGCTCATTTGTATTTTCAACAATATGCCTCTGTTTTTTGTCAGCAGAATAAAAAGTGGCTCTCTGCATCACAGAATATTTCCAGATAATATCTTCATTAAGGGCAGCATCAATCAACTGAGCAATTTCATAAGCACTGGAATAATTATCCTCACCATATTCATCAAGTCCGTGTGCATTAAAAAATTTAGTATTTTCAAGACCGAGTAACACAGCCTTCTCGTTCATCATCGCCACAAAATTTTCCTCACTGCCACCGATATGTTCCGCCAGCGCATAGGCAGCAGTATTATTAGAATCTATGATCATCACACCCAAAAGTTCCTTGAGTTTAATTTTCTCCCCTGCCACCATTCCCCGATTGCTCCCGAAGACACCTGCCGCCGTGGAAGATATTGTAACCGTCTCCTCCAAATCTCCGTTTTCCACAACCAACAAGGCGGTCATAATCTTGGTAAGGCTGGCTATCGGCATCTGCTTCTTAGAGTTCTTATCAAAGAGAGGATAATCAGTATCTTCATCCATAACAAAAACTGAAACGGCGTTTACTTCCGGTTCCGCTGCAGCCTTGTCTTTTTTTGGCAAAACGGGCAATCTACTTAAATAGAGATTCTGTTTGTACAAGCTCCAACTGTCTTCCTTAACAACCCCGCTTTCCTCTGAAACCGGATTATTTATAAACTGCCCCAAAAAAGTACCCCTATTTTGATCTGCGCTAATCAAACTAAACTGATTCAAAATGACAAGCGCAATGATTGCAACTTCCCCCAACATTTTTTTCTTTAATTACCTTGATTAGCTATGAAAGAATTTTCTTCTCCCTCCATCTTTCCTGCCGATATGTCTTCCGACAATCCCTCGGTGTCGTTCTCTATGATTTGCTCTGATATGAGTTCCTTTTCTCTAAGCTCCCTATATTTAGGCAAATCTTCAACTTTTTCCACGCCCAAATGTCTCAGAAAATCGAAAGACATGCGATAAAGATAGGCTCTCGCATCATTCGGATTATCAATTTTTTCGACCAATCCCCGTATGGCAAGCTGGCGAAGGGTAAAACTCGTATTCACCCCGCGAATTTCTTCTATATCTGAACGAGAAATCGGACCACGATAAGCGACAATAGAAATCGTCTCCAATGCTGAACGGGAAAGATCCCCCTCGATATCAATTTTCATCAGCCGCTCAATTACCTCGCTATTCTCAGCCGCCGTCACCATTTGAACCTTGCCGTTTTGGATTATGACACGAAGTCCGCCTGCGCGATTTTGATAATCTTCGGCCAGATTTTCCGCTGCCGCGTGGACATCCTCTTCGCCTACATCCATAATCTTAGCAAGTTTTGAAAAACCCATCGGCTCTCCACTGACAAAAATCAAACTCTCTAAAAAAGATTTTATATCGTTCTCCATAAATAATCTTATATTTTTTTAATGCTTATCTCTCCAAACATCTCTTCTTGATCTATGACCGCTTGGCTCTTACGCACCAGCTCCAGCATCGCCAGAAAAGTAACAATGACCTCCACCTTATCCTTTTTGCCAGAAATTATGCTTTGAAATGTGACCT
>JAQUYG010000020.1 GCA_028691985.1 Minisyncoccota bacterium | reverse complement strand
GAATATGGCTAAAAAGACTGTTACAACCAAGTCGGCGGAAGAGACGCAGCAGGTGGCGGCAGATTTTGTAGCGGAAATTCTGAGTAGTTCTGGAGGCGGTGTGTTGCGTGGCAAGCATCATAAAAAGATATTTGGCGATGGGGCCGTGGCGAAAGTCGTTTGTCTCTGGGGGGACTTGGGAAGTGGTAAGACGACTTTTTCTCAGGGGGTGGCAAAGGCTCTCGGCGTCAAAGAAATTGTTAATAGTCCAACCTTTGTGGTGATGAAAGAATATCCTCTTGAAATGAAAAATAGAGAAGCGAATCTTTATCATATCGATTGTTATCGGATGCGAAGCATCGAGGAAGTTCTCGACTTGGGATGGGAAGAAATCATTGCCGATAAGAACAATATAATATTGGTCGAATGGCCGGAGAAGATTGAGAAGATTTTGCCAAGCGGCAGGATGGATATAAGATTTTCTGTCATAGATTATTACGAAAGGAAGATAGAATTTCTATAGAAGTAATGAATAGTCCGTATGATAATGATGAAAGGTAAAAGCAAAATATTCGTTGGAATCGCTTATAATTTAAAAATATGATCACAAAAGCCAATCTTGATACTGCGCTTGCGAAGTTAGAGGACAAGATAGAGCGCAAGACAAATCTTCGTCTGGAGCAGTTAAGGGATCAGCTCGGAGGCGAGATTAAGAATTTGGAGGCGAAAAATGAAGCAGCTGAAACTCTCGCTTCTCGGGAAGAGGGCTTGCCGGATGATTGGAAGGATTCTTTTGAAAAGCTGGCGGAGGAAATAAAAAGTATGAAAATAAGGATAGTCGCTCTGGAGGAGATTGCGAAAGAGAGAGGCGTTTTTTTGGAAGAGACTGACTGAAGATGAAATCTTCAGGGGTCTGTGTAGTCTGTTTTTTAAAGTAATGAGATTTTTAAAATAATGAGAACTGAGAAAAAATTCATTTTGATAGATGGCAATGCGATTATGCATCGCGCTTTCCATGCTATGCCGCCGCTTACGACCAAAAATGGGGAGGTGGTGAGCGTGGCATACGGATTCGCTTCCGTCCTGTTGCGAGTGGTAAAAGACATCAAGCCTGCTTATATCGCTTGCGCCTTTGATGTTGCTGGCGGGACTTTTCGTGATGATATTTTCGACAAATATAAAGCGGGAAGAAAGAAGCCGGACCAGGAATTTTATGATCAGATCGATAAGGTGAAAGAAGTGGTGCGCGCGATGAATATTCCAATCTATGAGAAAGCGGGCTTCGAGGCAGATGATGTCATTGGGACTATTGCGCGAGAAATAAAAAATCAGGACAAAGGCGTCGAGGTCTTTATCGTGACGGGGGATATGGATGCACTCCAATTGGTGGACGAAAGGATAAGAGTTTATGCGCTCAAGAAGGGGATTTCAGATACGGTCATATATGATGAAGGAAAAGTCTTTGAAAGGTACGGATTGAGCCCCCTGCAGATCATTGATTTCAAGGCTTTGCGCGGCGATGCTTCGGACAATATCCCCGGAGTGAAAGGCATCGGTGAGAAAGGTGCGATCAATATTTTGCAGGAGTTCGGATCGGTGAAAAATCTCTATGAAAAAATATTGAGCGAAGAATATGGCAGTCTCAGTCCGAAAATCGTGGAAAAGCTTATCGCAGAAAAAGATGCCGCCCTGATGAGCAAGGAGCTTGCAACCATAAAATGTGATGTCGCCGTCGGTTTTCATTTAGAAGACTGCATATGGGGGGATTACAACAAAGAAGCCCTGCTGGAGGTCTTTAGAAAATATGAGTTTTTTTCTCTGATCAGCAGATTAAACGAGGCGGAAAAAGAGAACGGTATGGCTGGAAATAATATGGCGGGCGGAAAAGATGCAGCGATTGCGCCTGGTATAAATTTCAAGAAATATTCGGTCGTCTGCCATATCGTGGAAACGGAAAAAGACCTGGATGGTTTGATGATCAAATTGAAAAATTCCGATATGGTTGCCATAAGGACCATCGAGGAAAAACACTTGATTGCGCAGCGCAATTTGAGCGGACTCGTTTTTGCTTTGGATGTCAAAGAGATATTTTTTATTCCGGTTGCGATTAAAAAATCCGGCGAACAGTCACTTTTCGGTGAACAGCGAGAAGAAAATGATTTCCTCTCTAAGCTGAAATTTTTTCTGGAATCGGATAGGTTAAAAAAGATCGGTTTCGATCTGAAGCGTGATGCAGAAGCACTGGCAGTTTATGACATCCGGCTCGGTGGAATCGAATTCGATGCGATGTTGGCAGCCTATCTTTTGGATCCGGGTAAGCGTGATTATGGGGAAGAAAAAATACTTTTTGATAATCTTGGTGTCGAGGGGACTTGTGAGGTAATCGTAAAAAACGGAGCGGAAATAGATTGCAGATGGGCGATGCTTGTTTATCTTTTTGCTCTCAAGGAAAAGACGGAAAAAGAATTGGGGGAAGCGGGAATGGAGAGGCTTTTTACAAAAATCGAGATGCCCCTTGTTTCTATCTTGTGTCGGATTGAGATGAACGGAATAAAAATTGATAATGCGCTTCTTAGGGCCTTGGACGGCAAGATTAAAAAAGACATAGAAAAACTTGAGAAAGATATCCATAGCCTTTCTGGAAATGAATCTTTCAATATCAATTCCTCCAAGCAGTTGGCGCAGGTGCTTTTTGAGGAGATGAAAATTCCGGTTGCTGATATCAAAAAAGGCAAGACCGGTTATTCAGTAGCGGCGAGCGAGCTTGATAAACTGCGCGATGAATATGAGATTGCTGATCATATTTCTAATTATCGCGAGCTCACCAAGCTCAAGAATACTTATATCGATGCTCTCCCTAAACTGGTTAATCCATCTACCGGCAGGCTGCACACAACTTTTCATCAGAATGTGACGGCGACCGGCAGACTCTCTTCGTCGGATCCCAATCTACAGAATATCCCGATTCGTACGGACATAGGTCGGGAGATCCGAGCTGCCTTCGTGGCGGAAGAGGGCAGAGTTCTTTTGTCTGCGGACTATTCGCAGATCGAACTTCGCATCATCGCGACCATCGCCGATGATAAAAAGATGCAGGACATATTCAGGAAAGGATTAGATATTCACAGCGCGACAGCAGCTGAAGTTAATGGTGTGTCGCTCGACGAGGTGACCTCTCAGATGCGCCGCGCCGCTAAAGCGCTTAATTTTGGCGTTATTTATGGAATGAGTGTTTTTGGTTTTGCCAAGTCTGCGGGCATAAGCCGTGATGAGGCGAAGAAGTTTATCGACAGCTATATGCAGGAATTTGCGGCGGTGGCAAAATATATCGAAAATTCCAAGATAGAGGCGACGGAGAAAGGTTATGCCGAGACTCTGTGGGGGAGAAGAAGATATTTGCCGGAGCTTCGCACTTCCAATTCTTTTTTGCGCGCATCAGCAGAAAGAATGGCAATCAATATGCCGATACAAGGAACGGCGGCGGATCTGATGAAAATAAATATGATCAAAATCGACGAGTGGGAGAAGTCATATAATGCCAAAAATACGGATGCGACATGGACACTTTTGCAGGTGCATGATGAACTTTTGTTTTCGATAAAGCAGGAATTTTTGGAAGAAGTGCAAAAAGAAATCAAACACATAATGGAGAATGGACATATAAAATTCGATGGTAAAGACATTAACTTTTCTGTTCCGATTGAAGTCAGTCTTAAATCGGGAAAAAACTGGGGCGAGATGGATTAAGATGTTTTATGACTTGACATTTTGTGGGTAAAAAATTTTAATTTTTATAGTTTTGTGATAAAATTATCTGAAATGAGGGAATATCTCTTCCTGAGGGAGTTTTAGTTCTAAAATATATAGCATATGCAAAAAATAAAAGAAATTTGTTTTACCCTTTTTTTATTAGCGTTGTCTTTTTTTATTTCTGCCGGATTTGTTTCCGCTGCTGCTCTCGGACCGCAAGCGGCGAATTGCAGCTGGGGCGATTATAGTGATCCTAATAAGATTTATCTGACATCGAATGGAGGAACTCATAACGAAACTCAGATAAGTTCTGCATTGAGCAGTCTGGCAAGTTCGGGTAAAACCTCCGTATATCTCAAGGCAGGACTATACTTGGTAGATGGACAAATAAATATGCCAAGTGGAGCTGTCTTGGAGGGGGATAATGATGCCATCATAAAGTTGGTGGATCATGCAGGATGGCTTCATATTGACAATGATTCATTGATAAGTTCCAATGGTATTGTTAGTAATATAGAGATTAAATGCTTCTCCATAGATGGCAATTATAATTTCAACGATGCAAGTGGTGGTGGTAATTATTCCTCCAATAGCTGCTGGAGTGGAATAAACTGGGCGAGCAGCGCCTCTGCTTATGCCAGCTGTGAAGCTTTGTCTGCAGGTGATAGAAAACATGGTCTCGCATATTATACCCTCATTTTTTTCTCTGGTGGCAGTAATTTCTCCGTTCATGATATGTCTATGAAAGATGGTGCTAATGATGGATTTAAAATATTTAATGCAAGAGATATTCAATTCTATAATAATTTCATTAACGCTATGGGGCATGAAGGAATTTATGCATCCGCATCTCATAACATAGATGTGTACGGAAACAATATCATCATCAGGGCCAGTGATGGTGTACGAGGGGATGATTGTTATGATTACTTCATACACGACAATGAATTCCAATCTGTCAGGGTAGGCGGTGTAATAAAGGACAGTAGCGCCGGCATCCAGGTTGCTCCGAATCATAGCACTTATCCTATTCGCAATGTTCAAATATACCGCAATGTGTTCCACGACATATGGAACGGAGGTATCTGGCTGTCTGATGCGATTCCTAAATATGGCAGTGATTACCCTGTCTTTATTCATCATAATGTATTTACCGGTAATGGGGTCAGTCATAACCCTGCCGTGGGGCGCGTCGGAGGAATCATTGCTAGGTCGGGCGCTTACAGTCTTGTTTCCAATAATGTTTTTGACAGCAATTATGGAGCTGGCATAAATGCAAACGGGCCGGGAATTACGGCAATTAACAATATCATCGTTGGAAGCAAAGATGGAAAGTATGCCGGTGCCGGTGACGGGGCAGCTATCTATGGTGCTACTGATGTCACTTATAACATAACTTATAACAATGTCGGAGGAAATTATTCCGCCACTTCTGGCAATATGATTACTGATCCTCTTTTTGCTAACCAGGCTGGCAACGATTATCACTTACTTTCTATGGCAGGAAGATGGAATCCGGGCACTGCGTCGTGGACCTCTGATTCGCAAAATTCCCCTGGTATAGACAAAGGGCTCGCCAGTAGTGATTATGTCCATGAACCTGCCCCTAACGGAAGCAGAATAAATATTGGTCGTTATGGGAACACCACCCAAGCAAGTCTTTCCGGCACCACTCCTCCCGCTTCTTGGCCGCCTGCCCCTTCTAACGAGCCTTACGATCTTGGCTATTCTCCTTCTTCTGGCGGGGGTAGTACTTCTCCCGCTACTCCTCCTTCTCCGGTCTATTCAAGCAGTTTTGTCTCTACTTTCCCCTCTGTTTTTTCAGGTTCTTTTTCTTCTCCGGCATTCTCTCTCTATTCTATCGGATCTCTTTTTGGTCCAGCGGGTAGCGCTCCAGAAACAGCGACTCAAAGATGTACTGATGTTCCAGGTTCTGCCGGGTTTATCCCCTGTGGAAGATCGATTGATGACCCTGATACAGGGGATTGGGATGAATGTGATCCCTGTGATTTATGTGCGATGATACTTATGGGACAATTGGTGACAGAATTTCTCCTGAAGCTCGCCGCCATCGCCGCCACTCTTGCTATAACATTTTCCGGACTGGTTTATGTCTTTGCTGCCGGTCGAGCAGAAGTTGTTAACAAATCCAAGATGATGATGAAAGCCGCCTTGATAGGTTTCGTAATTATTTTTATATCATGGGTTGTTGTTGATAGCATACTTGCAACGCTGGGCTATATCGATCCTATCGAAGGAGTCTGGTATACAATTTGTTAAGGTGTTATAACCTTTATTTTTAAGCGATAAAAATGCGCAATATAAAAAACATTTTTTTTACCGCACTTCTCGTTTTATATTTTTCTTTCGGGTTTTCTGGTGAGGCTCTGGCGGGCGGTACTCTCTCTGCTAGTGATTGCAGTAATAATTGTCAGAACATAATCAATGCCGCTCTTTCTACCGGAGGGACGACTTATCTGCAGGCAGGAACTTATGTTATTAGCAGCAATATAAACATAACTGTCGATGGCACGACCTTGACAGGAGACAATAGCGCAGTTATCAAACTTATTAATAATGCCAACTGGCCAGCCGATGAAAATGGGGGGATGATACAGGCTAAGTCTGGCGTGAATGATGTCCGCATCACCGGCTTTGAGATTGATGGCAATGGACCGAATAATACGACTTCGGGCGGTATTTCTACTGTTTGTGGAAAATATTATTACACGATGATTTATTTTAAAGGGGGCAGTGGTATTGAAGTTGATAACATGAAACTTCATGACAACTGGAACGATATCTTGAAACTGAGTCAGTGTAACGATGTTAAATTTCACGACAACATTGTAAGAAGTCCAGGACATGATATAGTCTATGCTTCCAGGTCGGAAGATATTCGCATATATAATAACTATATGCGAATTTATTGCAATAGTGGTGCTAGGGGGTATTATGTTGATAATTTTTATGTTTACAATAATGATATCGCCCGAGAATCTGCTGGTGCAAATGCGGCTATTGAGCTTCAGGGTGGAGCCCCGGATGGAGGGGCGTCGCAAGTATATGTTTGTGATAATATCTACGGAAGCTTGAAATGTATCTATGATCTGGAGAATGGAGTTTGTTGGCCAGGGCTTCCTCCTAACGCTCCGTTTGACGGTGTGATTCATACCGAAGGATGCTCAGGGTCCTATTCCCCTATTCCCAACGGAAGTAGCGCTGGTGGTTCCGGGAGCGCTGGCGGTGCCGGATCATCTACTCCAGGGTACTCTACAAATTTCGAGTCAGGTCTTCCAGATGGAGCTTCAGGGAATTCTAATAGTCCCGGTTCTTCTGAGTATTCCATAGACCCTCTGTATGAAGGACCCGGATATGCTCCCGGCACTGCAACTGGTGCCTGCACCGATGTGGATGATTCTGCCGGGTTGGTACCTTGTGGAAAAGCGATAAATGATCCTGAGACGACTTGGAGTGAATGTGCGCCATGTGACGCTTGCTCGGTAGTTCTTATGACACAGCTTGTGATAGAATTTGCAGTCAAAATGGCGGGAATCATCGCGACTATAGTAATCGTTATTGCCGGCTTTATGCACATAGTAGCCGCTGGTAAACCTAAGTACTTGTCGGTGTCCAATTCTATGATTAAGGGTGCTGTGGTGGGATTTATAATCGTATTTACTGCTTGGTTGTTGGTTGATACTATACTTACCACTATGGGCTATATAGACCCCGTGGATGGGGTGTGGTATACAGTATGCTAGATTCCTTTTGATTTGTTTGTTTCTTTTAAATTAAATAGCTATTTTAGATTTAAAAAGCATGAAAAAAACATCAATCTTATTTTTTGCTTTGTTAATAGCCGCGCTCTTCGGTGAGCCTGCTTCGGCTTCGGTATCCGAATGTAATTTTGGAAAATATAACGATGCCAGCACGATTTATGTCGCGAGAGACGGATCAGGAGATTACAATTGTGATGGTACTGATGATCAGGTGCAGATTAATGCTGCCTTTAAAGAATTAAAAAACAGCGGTGGAGCTTATAAATCTGTCTATCTGAAAGGCGGTACTTACATCATTAGTGGACCAATTGATGGCATCGTTAGTAATTCTACCTTTGAAGGGGATTCGGGCGCGATAGTGAGGCTGAAAGATCATGCCGGATGGAATGCCACCTATACTGGCAAAACGAATATATTTGAACCTCTAATCGGTACTGGTAGGACAGCGGTCAATAATGTAGAAATTAAATGCTTCGAGCTGGATATCAATTATGCCAATAATTTTTCAACGACCTCTCTCAATCTTTATGTTCCTGGCTATCCGAGTTGGAAAAACAAAAAAAGATACAATTCTCCTGACCTCTATAGCTGTTGTGAAAGCAAAACTGATGACAGGATGTACGGATTGGGATATTATACTGGTATCTATTTTCTAAATTCAAGTAACATATCTATACACGATATGTATATTCACAGTGGAATGAATGATGGTATCAAGTTTGAATCATCAGTTCGGGATGTAGAGATATATGACAATGTGATATACAAAATGGGGCATGAGGGGGTATTCGCTGGCAGCACCACTAACCTTGCTATCTATAGAAATGTGGTTACTGCCAGAATAAGCAGTGGATTAAGGACGCAGAATGCCAGTAATGTTTCTATCTTTAATAATGTCATTGATTCTGTAGGGAATCTGGAATTTGGTGCGGGACCAGGGGTTCAGATTGATCCTGGTTCTTCAGGGATCAAAGTCTATCAGAATATCATCTATAAGACCTCTGGTCCCGGCGTGTGGGTTTATGCCAACACTACCGGCATAGATATCTCTAATAATATATTTGCCGAAACTGGTGTCAGCCATGCCATTAATTATGCCGGCGGAGTCGTGACCAAAAGTTCCGATATAACTGTGAGAAACAATGTTTTTGATAGTTCTTATCAGGCCGGTGTTTATGTACAGGCAGGCTCTGCCAATGTATTAAATAATATCATAATAAATACACAAAAGGGGACCGGTATTAGCGCGGGGTCTTATTATGGAATAAAAGTTTCTAGCGGCAGTGCAACCTCTCGGAATAATTGTTTCTATAATAATAGTGGCGGAGATTATGGCGGTTCAGTAAGTAATAAGTCAGGAGATCTTATCAACACTAACCCCTTATTTGTCAGTCCAAATTCTTCAAATCCGGCAAGCGGCGACTATCATATTAAGTCCGTGGCCGGCAGATGGGATCCGAATGCCAAAATATGGACTACTGATTCTCAAAGTTCTCCTTGTATTGATAAAGGCAATTCTTCAAGTCTCTATGCCAACGAGCCTGCTCCTAACGGTGGAATAATAAACATCGGAAGATATGGCAATACCACACAGGCCAGCCTTTCGGGGACCATAATCGTGGTTCCTCCTGATCCAGTTGATGATACTTTTTCTTTCACTTTTACTCCCCCGGGAAATTCATCGTCTCCCTCAAGCCCCACTTATTCAAGCTCCTTTTCTTCCACTTTTCCCGCTTTTTTTGCTCCCTCATATTCTTCTCCTCCTGATAGTACTGTCTATATTACTCCTACTCTTACTGTGGTTAATGGTTCTGGGTCTGGGGTATATAACACTGGAGATGTGATAACAATTACAGCTGACGCCCCCAGTTCGCCACTTTATGTATTCAGGACCTGGTACGGAGCTACCGACCATATCTCAGATTTTAACTCTTCGACTACTACGGTTACTATGCCGAATGAATCTATAACTATTACGGCGCTTTATGAGCATGCTCCTTTTTCTGTGATATTCTCAAAATTCAGTAGTGCAAATAACCCCATTGAAATCGTGACAAATATATTAAAGTGGCTTCTTTTGATGGCTGGCGCTATCGGGTTTATTGTAATAATTATCGGTGGTGTACATTATATAACTTCCTCGGGCGATGAACAGAAGTCCGTAATAGGAAAGAGAATAGTAACTCAAGCTGTTTTTGGTCTTGTTATAATTCTTCTCTCATATGCTATAATTTCTGTTATAGCGGAAACATTTGTGGATTAAATCAGGACTTTTTCAAAGCCGGCGAAATATCGCCGGTTTTTTTATTGAGCAAGTTGTCCGATAGTGGTAGAATAGGGGTGTGGAAGTTTTTATAAAATAAACCAAACAAATGAGTAAAAATGGTAAGAAATACGCATTTTTGGGGTTAGGAGTCTTGCTTATTTCTCTTATCTTTCTTTCTTTAAATTCACTGGGAGGAAATACGATAAATATAATAGGCTCATTCCAGAGTGAAGATGAAAATTCAGACAAAGACCAACCGGAAGAAGCGATTGAAGAAGAAGGAGATAGGAGCCCTCTTAATGGACTTGTCTGTGATAATGCATTCCGTAGGCCGATTGCCGTTACTCTCGCTGGTGACGCAGAAGCACGCAATTTAAGCGGCTTGTCCGAGGCGGATCTTGTTATTGAGATGCCGGTGGTTACGGGCGGAATAACCAGATATCTCGCCTTTTTCGGGTGCAACGAGCCGGAGGAAATCGGTAGCATCAGGAGCGCTCGCCATGACTTTGTCCCGCTAGCTATGGGGTTTGACGCCATGATGGCTCACTGGGGAGGCTCGCATTTTGCCTTGGATAAATTGAATAGCGGCGTGATGGACAATATCAATGCTCTGTATCTGGAAGGCATTGTTTTTTACCGCAAACCTGGAACTGTTGCTCCGCATAATGGATTTACTAATTATAAAAAACTTAAGGAATATGCCGAGAAAGCCGGATATGAGATGGAGGGTTCTTTTGCAGGATATAAATTTCTGGATGGCGATACCCCATCGGCATTGAAAGGACAATTGACAATCGGATATCCCTCAATCTTTGAAGTAGAATATGAATATGATGGAAAGACGAATGAATATCGGAGATTTAAAAATGGCAGCCGAGAGATGGATGATAATAATTCCGAGCAGATTGCCGCCAAAGATGTAATCGTGATGTTTGCGGCGTCTCGGCAGATCGAGGGTCAATATAATGATATGGATATCGAAGGAGAGGGAAAAGCAAAATACTATCTCAACGGAGGAGAAATATATGGAAGCTGGAAAAAAGATGCCGGAAATCAGTCCTCAAAATTATATTTTTATAACGAGGCAGGAGATGAGATGGAATTTGTTCCCGGGCAGATATGGATTCAGATCGTGCAGAGTAATCAGGAGGTTCATTGGACAGTAGGTTTCTAACTTTGATTTTTATGGAAAATAAAGAAAAAAAAACGAATATCACTTTCTTTTTCGGCGATGATGATTTTTCTATCAGCGAAGAGGTTAGAAGTATGAAAAAAGAAGCACTAGGCCGCAGCAAGGGTATAGAGGTGAGAGATTTTGATTTTGCGCAGAAGAGTCCAGAGTCGGAAGCTGAAGTCCGCAATGCCCTGAGGGGCAACTCTCTTTTTTCTATGGACAAGATGATCGTAATCAAGAATTTTTTTTCTTCTGGGAGAAAAGAAGAAGCGCGCGAGGGTTTGGAGGATTTTATTTTTGAACAGTTGGAGAAACTGGGGTCTCGGGATGAGATAATTTTTGTTGAGGAAAAAGATTTGGACAAAAGGAGCCGGGCTTATAAAATTTTTGAAAAACTAATCAGTGAAAATAAAGTTATCAAGAAAGAGTTCCCGCTTCCTTTAGGATTTAAATTTAATTTTTGGCTTGAAAACAGAATCAAGTCGGAGGGCGCAACGATTTCCAAGAGCGACCTGGACCTGCTTTCAACGCTTCTGGGCAGGGGAATGGAACAGAAAGAGAGAAACGGAAAAATCATCCCTGCTTATGATCTGCACCAAGCTGCCAATGAAATTGATAAGCTGGTTGCTCATGCCTCTGACGGGGAAATAACAAAAGAAGATATCTTGCTGTTGGTATCTGCCAGTTCCGATATGAACATTTTCAGCCTCATAGAAAGTATAGGAAAAAAGGACCGGAGCCGGGCACTTTCAATCCTTTCCGGTCAGATAGACAAGGGCTTCAACGAGAATTATATTCTGACTATGTTCGTCTATCATTTTAGGAATCTTATCCTGACCAAAAGTTTGCTTGATGATGGACTCGGCAAGGAGGAAATTGTGCGGCGCACGAAGTCTCACCCGTTTGTCGTGGAAAAAAATATCGGTTATTGTCGATCTGTGAATATCGAGTACCTCACTCTGGTATATCATAAACTCTATAATGCTGATGTAGAAATCAAGACCGGCAGGATGGAACCGGAACTTGCTTTGGATTTATTGGTTTCCGTTCTCTGATTAGATTTTATCGCAGAATAAAATAAACCACCCTCGTAGGGTGATTTATTCTGGTCTATTCCTCGTTTTGTTTTTACTATCTATTAAATTCTATTTTTTTGATGTTTTTTCCTGCAGCCGGTTAACTTTCTTTGCAAGTCCTGATTTCTTTCTGGCAGCGTTGTTCTTCTTGATGATTCCCTTCTTTAAGGCCTTGTCTATCGCTTTATATGAAGTTCTCAGCGTTTCTTCTAAAGTTTTCAAATTCTCACTGGTAATGCTTTCGCTCTTTTCCAGCTTGGCAGATAGCTCGTCCAACTCTTTTACGAACTTTTTCATTCTGTTGCTTGCCCTGAGGTTGATTTCGTGCTTTCTGGCATTCTTGGTGAGCTCTTTCTTGGCTGAACTTGTATTTGGCATATTCTTTTAAAATTAGATTATCTTTGAAATTAACAATTGCAGTTTATTATAATTTGCGGCAAATGTCAAATAATACTATATTTAAATAAGATATATAATAGGCTTAAAAAATATGATTTCATATATTGAAGGAGAGGTGCTCTTTAAGGGAAAAGATTTTATTATCTTGAAAACCGCGGGTGTGGGGTTCAAGGTCTTCGTGTTGCCGGGAATCGATGCCACCAAGGAGAAAATAGGTCTTTATACCCACCTTGCTGTGCGTGAGGATGCGCTGACACTTTTCGGATTCGTCTCCTATGAAGAGCTTGAACTATTTGAGACATTGATTTCTGTTTCTGGAATCGGACCTAAGGCGGGTTTGGGGATTTTGTCGTTGGCGGATCCGGCAACCGTAAAGACTGCCATAGTCAGAGAGGATGCGAGTATTCTAACGCGTGTTTCCGGCATCGGCAAGAAGACGGCGGATCGTGTTATTCTTGAACTTAAGAATAAATTTACTTTTGCAGATATCACAGAAGGGGAAGCGGGAGAAAAGCAGAAAGCGCTCATCGATCATCAAGATGTAGTAGAGGCTCTGATGGGATTGGGTTATGGCCAGAACGAGGTGCGTAAAGTTCTCGAAAAAATTCCCAAAGAAAGTAGTCTGGAAGATAAAATCAAATTGGCGCTTAAAGAGCTCGGAAAAAACAAATAGCAGAAACTTTTGTCTGAGCTATCTAATGTGCGATTAGAATAGGTTATTTTTCATATAAATTTTATATCAACAAAAATGGAAAACAAAAATCAAAAGGAGGAAGGCGTGCAGGTCGCCAGGGGTGATTCTTTTTCGCGTATTTTTCTCAATCAGGCAAAAGGTATCTTGTCTTCTTTTACCAAGAAATTCAGGACAATTTCTTTGGTTGTAAGCTTTTCAGTATTACTGTTTGCCTTGTGTATGTCGTGCATATCATATAATCTTTCTCGGCGTGTGGACGAAGCGTCTGTGGGGGGTCATGACACGATTTCACAAGAGGAAGGCGAGGTGTTGGGATTCAATCTCAAGAGGAGCATGTTCGCTGCGTCTTTTGAAAATGAATCCAGTGATGTCGTGCCTTCTGTTCCATATAGTAAGATAGAAATTTCTGAAATTTCCAACTTGGCGGCTTTTGCCGCAAATGAGGGTGTGACGCTTTCCGCAGGGCAAATGGCTGCGCTGGAGGAATATGGATTTTTTCTTGCTGAAAATGGCAGCATAACCGATCAGTCCGGTTTTGCTGATACCGATGATTTCGTTGATACTTATAGTGACTTTGCAGGTTCGAATTCGATCTATCGTCGCCAGGAAAGTGATGCGATTTTCGTTTCAACGGACATGGCTCTCCATCTTTATCATCTATTGATAGATCGCAGTTTCCAAGCCATTGAGCAGGAAAAGTTTCAGCCGATGCTCAGAGAAATGACGAAGGCGTTATTAAAGGATTCTTTGGAAAAATATGATTCGGCAGAAGATGAAGATCTGAAAGACTCTTATAAACTGCTCTCCGCTTACTATCTGGTGCCGTTGGTCATTCTTGATGCCGGTTCACAATCGTCCGGTATAGACATTAAGCCGGAAGACTATTTAACTTTTGCGGCCTACCTAGAGGCGGTGGGGGAGCAACAGGTGGCTGACTCCGAGACTGATTTGAAATTCTCTCTTGAGAGTAAAGAGTATGACGGAATAAAGATAGACGATGGCATTTATGAGATTGCCAAGACAGAACTGGAACTCATGGCCGAGGCTAACCAAGTTATCAAATCCCCTCTATTCTCTGCATTCAGATTGGAGCTTGTGAACGATTACACTCAGTTCAAGCCTAGGTCTCATTATACAAAAAATGATGTTCTTAAAAGTTATTTCATTTCAATGATGTGGTATGGCAGGATGGGTTTTACCTTGAATAGCCCTGAGCTTACGCGCGCCGCTCTTCTTTCGACGAAACAAATAAATACTCTGAAAGTAGGAGACGAAAACCTCTCGGATTTGTGGTCAAAGATTATGGACACGGTTGATTTCTTTGTGGGTGAAGTCGATGATCTGACAGCTTATGATTATACGGAGGTAATGCAGAAGGTATATAAGACCGGTCTGGATGATAGTGTTTTTGCAGATGATACTTTATTGGAAGAATTTATTAAGCGTGCCAAAACAGAGCTTCCAAATCCAAGGATAATTTCCGAAGCCGTAGGGGTTTATGACGATGCAGGAGAAAGAGATGAACTGCTTGCGAATCTGAAACAATTCCGTTTTATGCCGCAGCGGTTCACGCCTGATGCTTATGTATTAAATACCCTAACACAGGGTGTTGGCTCTCCCGATGAAGAAACCGGACAGAATCTTCCATCTATGCCGACCGCTCTTATGCCGATCAGGATAATCGCTCCGGAAAATAAAACCGTTAAAAAATATCTTGATGAATGGATTTCTGACTCCGCTCGCATAGCTTGGCAGAATCGTGAATCCGACAAGATAATCGAGAAGAGACTCGGTGAATTGGATGAGGAATTCGCTGCTTATGACGATTCGGTATGGACACAGAATATCTATTGGAGCTGGCTTGATTGTTTCAGTTCGCTGCTAGACGGATACGGAGAAGGCTATCCATATTTCATGCAGACGGAAAATTGGCAGAAGAAGAATTTGGGAACAGTGTTAGGCTCGTTCACCGAACTCAAGCACGACACTCTTTTGTATGCTAAACAGTCTTATGCAGAAATGGGTGGAGGAGGAGATGAGGAGGAAATCCCGCCGGTTGCGAAAGGCTATGTCGAGCCGGATATTGTTTTTTGGAATAAGATCATCAATCTGGCAAAAAAGACTCAGTATGGACTGGAGGAAGAAGGTGTTTTTCCTGAAGAATTCGATCTTAAATATGCGGCTTTTATAGAGATTGCGGAGTTTATGCGAGATATGTCGGAGAAAGAGCTCCAGAATGAAATAATCAGTGACGATGAATTTGAAAAATTGCGGACAATCGACTCTTCTTTTGAAATTATCAGTAGGGCCATCTCGGGGGAACTTTCTCAAAAGGATAAGCGAGCTGGAATCGTAGCGGATATCCATACCGATGTGAGTAGTGTGGCGGATGAAAACGACATTCTCTATGAAGCGACTGGTAAGCCTTATGTCATCTATGTCGCAATCAAGGATGCTAACGGGACCCGTTTGACGCGTGGTGCGGTTTATAGTCACTTTGAATTTACTGATGCTTTGGGCGAGAGAATCTCTGATGAAGACTGGCAGAAAATAGTATACGAAGGGGAGGGGGAATTGCCGGAAGCCGATACTTGGTCGTTGGAGCTCATAAAATAAAAATATGCGTGAAGTGAATTCATATTTTGCAATCCTTACGATCATAATTCTGAGTGCGTTTTCTGGCGCGGCAATTTTTGCCAACGCCGCTGATTTCTCTGCATATAATAGTTCTCCTTTGTCAGCAGGTCGTTCTATCATAGGAATTTATACTCCCGATCTTGAGGGAAGAGATTTTTTTGAGACAACTTTCCGTTTTCAGAGCAAGGAGGTTGATGTTTCAAATAAGGACATTGTGGCGGGAATCATCCCGCATCACCTGCTTGCTGCAGATATGATCGCAGAATTTTTTAAGAATCTTGAAGATAAAGATTACGACACGATCGTTCTCATCGGACCTAATCATTCCAATCTTGGGGAAAATAAGACGATAACATCTTCGTATGACTGGCAGACTCCTTATGGTGTCTTAGAATGTGATGATAATCTTTATGCCTCGATATCAAGCTCGATGGGCATTGGTGCTGAAGAAAGTTTTATCTCAGAAGAGCATTCAATCACGAGCGAGCTCGCTTTTATAAAGCGCACTTTCCCTGACGCAAAGATTCTGCCCATAATTCTGAAATCTACCGTTAACGCGCAAGAGGCGGCGGGTCTGGCGCGGGGGATTTACGAGACGAGCAAAGAGCAGCATGAAAAAGTTTTGGTTTTGGCCAGTGCCGATTTCTCGCATTATAAAAACAGTGCTCAAGCGCAAGCGGATGACATTGAAAGTATTGCCGCAATAAATAATTCTGATTTTGAAAGCGTATATGATCTCGCCGTAGATTCTCCCTCTTCCATCTTTGCCGTTATGGAATTCGGCAGACTCTCCGGCGCAGAATTTTTACTCCTTAATAATTCCAACTCGGCGCTCCTTTCGGGAAAGCTAGGTCTTGAAAGCACGACCAGTTATGTGACGGGATATTTTGCCTCACGGTAGAAGACTCTGGTCCATATGATCATATCAGGCAGGGGCAATAAAAAAAAGATAACTCGTTTATCTTTTTTCTATTTATCGTTCCGGACTTCGACCTGGATCTGCGTCATCTCTTGTTTTCAATGGCGCGGCTAATCTAATTGTTATACCCTATAGACTCCGGACATTTCACAGTAACAAAATTACAGAATGACCAGCCAAGATCGTTGTTTTAGCTGTTCCCTTATATTTATAATAGAGCTATTGATTTTATTTTCCCTTCATCAATTCTAAAAGTTCTGACATTGTTATAAATTCATACCCGTCAGCTTTTAGCTCCGAAATAATTTCCGGCAGGGCCTCTGAGTCGAGATGTGTCTTGTCTGTAGGATTGCTTCCGAGGTGCATCATTATTATCGCTCCGGGAGCTGCTTTTGATACGACTCTTTCTTTGACACTGTTTTTGTTCATTTCGCCCGAAGTTCCCATCCAGCCTAGTGAGTCTATCGTCCATCGGATATTTATATATCCGTTTTCACTTATCGTTTCTAGTGTTGATTGATTCCGGTCTCCGTAGGGCGATCTGAAGAAAGGCTGAAATCCAGCATCCAATTCTGCGAGCGCGTTTTCAGCTCCTTGGATTTTTCCCGTAATTTCTTCGTCTGTCAGCTGAGTCAGATAAGGATGGTCATAACTATGATTGCCGATTTCTCCTCCGCTTGAAATTATATAGCGTACTTTTTCTGGATATTTTTCGATGAATTTTCCTGTCAAAAAGAAAGTCCCTCTGATATTGTTTTCAGCTAAGATTTTCAAGATAGGTTCGACCCCATCGGCATTCGCTCCCGCATCGAAAGTGAGCGCGACAACCTTCTGTGTCGTGTCTACTCTGGATATTTCTTTTCCGCTATATTTTTCTATTGCCCAATCCAGGTCGATCTCTCGCTTTGCTTGGTTGTTCAAGCCGCTCGCGCTCCCTGCTTTTTCTTCTTGCTTCTGGTTGTCTAATCTCGGGTCATTGTTTTTTCTGGTTATCTCAAAAGAATTATGCTGGTTACTCCGTAATACCAACAATATGGCAACAGTATATATCGCCATAAATGTAATCAGTGCCAATCCGAACTGTATTCTTTTTTTCATCTATTTGTTTTAATATTCTCGTCCTTATCCTTATTATATTTTTTAAATCTTGTTCTGGCAAAAAAACTGGAACACTTATTTCTTATGGCCGTTGTCACTGTCTGTCGATGGTTGACAAATATAAAAAAATATGCAATAATATCCGGTAAAATCATAAATCAATCAGCAAAGGATTATGAGACATATCATGACAAATATTGATTACAGAAAAATCGCAATGGCTATATCCGGCATAGTGCTTGTTCTGGCGGCTTTTATCTTGCCGATTTCAACAAGTGCGCAGGATCTTTCTGTGACGAATATTGAAATATCCGATATGAAAAACAACTCGGCAAGCATATCCTGGAGAACTTCCAAGGCAAAGACTAAAGGGGTCGTTTATGTAGGTGAGAAACAAGATGCTTTGAATCGGGTTTTTAGATATAACACCTATAGTTATAATCACCAACTTTCCATAACCGGACTCGAAAAGAACAAAGATTATTTCTATAAGATCATTATTATCGGAAGCGAAGGGGATGAGCGAGAACTTTTTATCAGGACCTTCTCAACTAAGAGGATGATTGATACCAATAAACCCGAAATAACTGAGCTGGATGTGGTGCAGAGCTGCTACCAAGGGACGCTTCTCAGGTGGACTACCGACGAGGAAACTTCTGCAGTCATTGCTTATGGTACTAAAATCGATAATCTCGACAAAAAGTCGAATTATAAAAGTTATAGTCTTAAGCATGAGCTTTTTCTTTATGGTTTAGAAGAAGACAAAAAATATTACATAAAGGTCATTGCTTCTGATCGTGACAAAAATGAGGATTCTTATCTGATATCGACTACGGCTTATGGCAGCAAGTCACAGGCATCGCTTAGCATCTCAAATATAGAGCCGATTTCTTTTGATGATGAGCTGATTTCTGCTCGTACTGCCACGATAAAATTCAGGACCAATATGGCGTCGAAGGCGCAGGTCTTATATGGTACGAACTCGAGCAAGCTGAAAGGCAGTGTAACGAACGATGATCTGCATACTCAAAAGCACGAGATTACGATTGAAAATCTTGAGCCACTTACTACATATTTTTTCAAGATAAAAGCATATGACTCCTTTTATAAAAAGAGCGTTGTTACTGAGGTGATGAGTTTTAGGACGGGCGATATGCAAATGCGTTTTGCCAGCGGTTCTCTTATTCGTGATACGAGTGACAACAAGATATATATAATAGATGGGGAAACAAAAGCTTGGATAGAGAGTCCGGAAGTATTTTTAGGGCTGGGATTCAAGAGCGAATGGGTGAGAAATGTTTCTCATTCCATACTGGAAGATTATAAAGAAGTAGGCTCCGTAAGCTCTTATAGCAAGCACCCGAATGGATCTTTGATCAAATACGCAGACAGCGCAACCATCTATCTTGTACAAGGAGGAAGAAAATGCCCAATCGGTAGCGCGGCGGTCTTTGTCCGTAATAGGTTAGATTGGGACAAGGTGATTACGATTTCAAGCAAAGAGAAATATAAGACGGGAAATTATGTCAGCTGAAATAGATTTGCTTATTTGGCGTTTTTTAGGCTATAATTTTTTTATGATACCTGAAAAACAAAAAGGAGGAATTTAAAATTTTGGAACCGTATGGCTGGGAAATTATCCAGAGTACCTTGAGAGACAGGTTTAATCTTTCTGTCGGTAATATATATTGGACAGAAGGAGCCAATATAATGCTTGCTAATCTTCCAGATGGAAAAATGTTGATTCTGGGGCTTTCAGAATATACAAATACAAAAAAATCATTTGTCATAGTTGGAATAATGATTTATGAAGTTAGCCAAGAGGAATATGAGCGTATAAAAGAGCAGCTGCCTAAGGATGTGATTGTAGGGATCGCTTTAAAGCAAGATTGCCTCTGTTTGTGCCTCAAATTTTTCGATTTCTTGGGGTTTAAAGAGCGCATAGGCAAATAAGTTATTTCTGATTTCTCACTATCCTCTTTATGAATATAAGGATATGTGAGTTTTTATTTTCTATAAAATTAAAAAACAATGTCAGCAGAATTTATAAAAATAATTTTAATCATAATCTCTTCGTTGATAAATATTCTTGCATTCATCGTGATGCTTAATGATAAAAGCAGATCTCGTCATGGCAAGCAGCGTATTTCTGAAGGGACACTTCTCTTTCTGGCGATTGCTTTCGGGGCTTTAGGGATTCTTTCGGGAATGTTCATTGCACACCACAAGACACAAAAAATGATTTTTATCCTAGGCGTACCCTTGGCTCTATTGCAGAATGTGGCTTTTATTTATCTGGCATACGATTTTATAACCCGGTAAAAGCTGCATTGACATGATTTTCTTTTTATGGAAAAATTATAAAAAGATTTGATGCTTGGTTTTGAGGAGGTAAAATAAGAGTGAATGGTTTGTTGATGGCGGCGGTTGTAGCGATTACAGTGGCTGTTTTTGTTTTTGCGGAAACAGGTTTTGTTATGGCGGCAACGAAACCTGAGATGCCGCTTCAGGGTTTGTATGACTATTGCGATTTGTCATCGCCGGAGTGTCTGGATCGTCTGGATAAGATGAGCGAAGCCGGATTCGAAATCGTTCTCGTTTATGCTTCTGGATCTTCCGGTAAAGACATAGAGGAAATGCTGGCCTATCTTGATCGGGCGGAACAGAATAAGATGAAAGTGATTTGGGATTTTAATGAGCTTGTCGGAAGAGACGATGCTTCGGAGGTTGCGATACGGGTCGTGCAGACAATCAAGGATCATCCGGCCCTTTGGGGGTATTGTGTCGGTGATGAAAATGATGCTTCGCAGGCGGAGGAAGTGAGGAGGTTGTCGGATGCAATCTTTTTCGCTGATTCTGATCACCCGCGGATTTTTGTGGGTAATTATGATTCGCAGAATCTTGTACCCTTTATTGATTGTGCCGAGGTCTTGGGGCTTGATGTCTATCCGATCGGTTCCAGTGAGGATTCTTTAAAGATGGTCGGAGAGGTTGGGCTTGTTGCAGAAGACTTGCGACGATTTAACGAGAAAAACAGCAAGCGGTCGGCGATGGTTCTCCAAGCTTTTAACTGGGAAGACGATCGCGATGCTCCTGACTGGCAATACAAGCGTTGGCCGACTAGAGTCGAAATGAGGAGGATGCGCGACCAAGCAATCAGGAATTCCGACCCCGAAATCATCCTTTGGTTCTCGTACTACTACGCGGCTCAGGACGAGGAACATTGGAATAATCTGGCATGGGCGGCCTTTGGGGATCAATGTCTAGAAAAATAAAAATTTCCATCTTTTGCTCAAAAAACAAAAATAATAAAAACATAAAAACAATCCCTCAGAAGAGGGATTATTTTT
>JAQUYG010000044.1 GCA_028691985.1 Minisyncoccota bacterium | reverse complement strand
TTGAATGTCGCACAAGATAGCTTTTACGACACAAATAGATATAAAAAGGCTTTTGTTAAGCCAAATTAAAAAACGCCCGTTTGGCGCGTTTTTTGTATTCTTATTTACTCCCTTATTTTTTGCTTAATTTTACGAACAATTTTTCACGGATTCCCTATCTCCTATCTTATAAAAATTACTTAATTTTATGAATATAATTAAGAGATCATTTTTTGACCACTTCTCTGGCCATTTTACCTTTTTGACATAAAATAATAAAAATGTTGTAATATATTTTAATATCTTTGGTGTATATTTTTATATAATTCGTATTCGGAGTAGCGCGATTTATCGCGCGTTGCTATCCAATGTAAAATCAAGATACGATACATGTACAATGAATTGTATTGCTCCGAAAAGCTGAAATATTAATCCTAGCGCAATATAAAAAACCTCACAGAATCGTCTGTAAGGCTTTTTTATAAATATTCTGATACAAGCTAGCTGTAAATAATCATCTGGTCGACAACTGTGTTGGTTCTATAAATCGATTCCAAATATTGTCTTGTTGTTGATAGATAGATATTAGCGCCGCTCTGGCCGTTCCACATGACTGGATCGTGGACGATATAGCCGTTGGCATCTTTGCTATGGATTACGACATAGTGTCCGGCGTTTCTTCCAAGCGCTTTTATAAAGACGATGACGGGATTTCCTTTGGCAATTTCCTGATCAATTCTGCTCCAGTCGTCTGCGGTCAGTCCACCTGACTTGTGATATGAGTTCAGTTGGAGGGTTAAGAATCTCCACTGTTTCGGCCAGGAAATCAAATCCCTCACGAAGATAGGCTGTTTGGCGAGAATTTTTGGCGTAATGTCGATGCCGTGATATCTGAAGACCATTGCTACCGAAGAAATTGCGCACCCATAATCGTTTATGGTTGAGTTTGAAACTCCGATATAGTCGCTTTTCCATCTCGGGTCATTTTGCGAGAAATACCAGCTCGTGGAGGCGACTTCAGTCGGTCGGTTGGCGGCAGCAGCGATGCGTGCGATTTCAACCTGCCTCTGAGACATAAGCTCATTGATGTCTCCCAAAATTCCTTTTTTCTGTTCTCTCACATTCGACAAGAGATTCTGATAGTGATATTCACTGCCTTTAGTGGCATCCAGAAGTTCTTCCTTGGCGCTTCTTTCAGCATCAAGAGTATCTCTCTTCGCCTGTATTTCACTTTCCAATTCTTCCAACTCGGCTTTCTTTGTTTCTGCACTTTCTTTGTTTTTCTCTAATTCTTCTTTTGCCGCTTTTAGATTGTCTAGGGCAGATTTGATTTTTTCTCCGATAGTGTCTACATAGTCTGCCTCGTTAAAAAAGTCAGAAATCTCCTCACTCTTAAGAAGTATCTCGAAGACAGTCTCTTCATCGTAATAGTTTATCCTTCTGAGCAGATTTTTCAAAATGACTTTTTCGTTCTCAATTTCTTTTTCTTTGACCGATATCTCTTCCAGGAGTTTTTCTATTTCTAAATTCATTTCTTCAATCTTCACTTGTGTCGACTTTATCTCCAGCTCAAGCTGTGCGATCTGTGCATCAAAAAGCTCAATCTCGTTTTCGAGGCTTTGTTCCTTGATCTGAAGTTCTTCAATAAGGTCTTTATATCCTGCCGCTTGATTTTCGAGTTCTTCTATGGCGTTGCTTTTTTTCTCGATTTGGCTGTCAATTTCCTCGATGATGTCCTCACTGTCGGCACTGGTCCTTATCGTCGGTGGCAGAACGAAAGAAACCATCAAAAGGCAAGCTATCACTTGGTTTCTTATCCTGATTTGTTTTTCAGTTATTTTCACTAATTTTATACTTTACTACTTACTTCTCATTATAGCATATTTTACAGACCTAGAAAAGGGTTTATTTTTTGCAAAGAGTTTACTGTAAGGAGAGAAATTATAAAATTATTTTTCTATCGCGTTTTTGACTCTTTTTAAGGTTTTTTCTTTTCCCAGAACTGTCGCAATCTCAAATGGACCGGGAGAATTTTTGAGGCCTGATAGCGAAACACGCATAGGCCATAAAAGCTCGCCCGTACTGAGTCCGGTTTCTTCCTTTAGACGGTTTATGAGATTCAGCAGCTTTTCCGGAGCGAAATCTTTCTCGTCGATTTTTTCCAGCTCGACATATATCACTTCAAGATTCTTCTGCGCCTCTTCGGCGGTCATCTTTTTCCATGCAAGAAGTTCTTTTTCATATTCTGGAATCTCCACGAACATAAAGCGCACACTTTCCTCTATGTCAGAAAGTTTCTTCATTCGTTCTTGTTCCAGTGAGATAATTTGTTTGAGTTTTTCAAAATTTATGATTTCTTTTGTCAGTTTGTTTTCTAATCTTCCGTCTGCCTTTTTTTCAATGAGCCCGGCTTTTTCTAGATAAGGGGCGCAGAGTTCGGTTAATTTTGCTAAGTCCATTTTACGGATATACATACCGTTGATCCAATCCAGCTTTTCCGTATTGAAGACGGCGCCGTATTTATTGATGCCTGATAAATCAAATCTTTCAATCATCTCTTCTATCGAGAAAATCTCTTCCTCCGTTTTCGGGTTCCAGCCGAGCAGGAGAATAAAATTCAAGATAGCTTCCGGCAGATAGCCTTTATCTAAAAAACTTCCGGTTGCGACATCCCCCTGTCTTTTACTGAGTTTGGATTTATCGGGATTGAGAAGTAGCGGCAGGTGCGCGAATTGCGGCGTCTCCCAATTGAAATATTTATAAAGCAAAATATGTTTAGGTGTCGACGGCAGCCATTCTTCGCCGCGAATGATATGGGAAATCTGCATCAAGTGGTCATCCACCACATTGGCAAAATGATAAGTCGGGAATCCATCAGATTTCATCAGCACCTGGTCGTCAATGAGTTCGTTTTTGATTTTTATATTCCCATAAACCAAATCTTCGAATTCAGTAAATCCTTCCTTCGGGATTTTCATCCTGATAACGAAAGGGATTTTTTCCGCCAGATTTTTTTCTATTTCCGTTTTTGATAGATTTCTACAATGGCCGTCATACATCGGCGGGAGTTTTTGTAATTGCCTCTCTTCCCTCACCTGCTGCAATCTTTCTTGACTGCAGAAGCAATAATATGCATAGTCTTTGTCTAATAATTCTTTTATGTAGCTTTGATATATTTCAAGCCTTTCGGACTGGATATAAGGCCCAAAATTGCCCTTTTGAGCGACTTTTCCGTCGTTTTGAAGTATAACACCTTCGTCTGCGTTCAAGCCCAGGATATCGAAAGTTTTGACCAAATATTCAACTGAACCCTCAACTAAACGCGTTCGGTCAGTATCTTCAATGCGGAGTAAAAAGTCACCTTTATTTTTCCTGGCGAAGAGGTAACTATAAAGTGCAGTGCGTACACTGCCGATGTGAACGAAGCCGGTCGGGCTGGGTGCGAAACGAGTGCGGACTTTTTTGGGAATTTCTGGCATAATTAGAGATATAAAATATAAAAATTATTAGCGTGTTTTTAAAAATGATTATAAAAGGGGAAGATATTAAGCTTGAAAAACATTATTTTTATAAACATACTTTTTTACCAGCATCGCAACTCCCCATATTCCTCAGCCGCAGTAGGTCATTTTGGAATGACAAGGATATGTTTGGTTTTTAAAAATAAGCATGCTTATTCATTAAAGTGTCAGCGAACTGTCTAGCCTGTACAGGGATAACAAATACAATCGATTCTACTTTCCCATCCTACCTTTTTTATCCCAAAAAATCAACCAAGTGAGCTTCCAGGTGGCAGTATGAATCCGTTTAATCCTTTTCGGTTCTTGCAGTAGCCTCCACAACCACTCCCATCCGCGTTGTTGCACAAACTGCGGTGCGCGCTTAGTTTTTCCGGAGATAAAATCAAACGATCCTCCCACTCCCATTGCGACTTTTATGCTTGGCATTTTTTTGAGGTTTTCGTAAATCCATTTTTCCTGTTTCGGAGCACCGAATGCGACAAAAATAATTTCAGGTTTTTTTGTATTTATTCTTTCAATAAGATCTTCATTCTCCTTTTTTGTAGAATTTTTTCTAATCCCCTCCTCCGCTCCGACAATCCGGATCTTTGGAAAGTTTTTTTTCAAAACCTTGCCCGTCCTTTCTGCAATCCCCTCCTCCGCCCCGACCAAATAGATCGTTCGGTCGATAGCGAAATCACTTCCGCATATTTTATAAATCAAATCAATCCCGCTTATCCTTTCCGGTAGAACCCCCTTATTTTTTTTTGGAAAAAAAATCGCATTAAAAATAGTAAGGACCAAATTAGATAGATCCGGTAAAAATTGTCCCTTCTTCTTTTTAAGAAAACTGGAGGCTATCAAGATTCCCATTCCGTCTGCAATCACCAAATCCGCGTCGTTGATAATTTTGCTGAAATCCCTATCTGTTTGCGCTCGTACTACCATTTCCGAATTAAGGGTCACGATATGGTGACTTTCCGAAGAAGATAAAAAAATCTTGATATTTTCAAGAGCTTCTTTGCTGGTGGTTTTGTCAGTCACGGTTTCTAGAATTTTGACTCTTTCAAATCGCATGATTTATTTCTGAAATGGAAAAGTTTCCAGAAGTTTGTGCT
>JAQUYG010000043.1 GCA_028691985.1 Minisyncoccota bacterium | reverse complement strand
TATCCGAAGCAAACAAAACTCTCTTTTAACAAAAATCTTTCCATCCCACCAAGACAACCACGCAGGTTGAAACCTGCTACTCCGGGATGGTGACCATGCAGAATGAATCCTGCTACTCCGCGCATGATAACTCCCTGCGGGAACTGTGTCTCCGGACCGGTTACTTTTGGTTCGATTTCAAGATGGAAAAGTTTCTATAGCAAAAAGAATATCATAATGAGAGTTTTGTTTTGTGAGAATTAAAACTGTAAGGACCGGGTCTGGAGACTCGCTCCCGCGTTAGTACGGTAGTCAGGTGTCACTAAATGGATAATTCCGATGTCTAGACTTTTGGATGATTAAGGTTAGACCTCGGTTTGTTGGTAAGGAAGCATAGTCACAGCATTTAAAATAGATTGTCTGTTTCTTGTGCAACCCAGGACTTAAAGACCGAAGAACAAGATCGCGCGTCTTGTTTTTTTGGCAGTCCATCAGGCTTTAGGCACATGCCCTTGACAACTTTTATTCTTTATGCTAGGATGTACAGTTAAGTTGAAAATTTATAAAAGTGCTTGGCAATTTGTAGACAGCGGGGTATTCTCCTAGTACCGGGTAGTCTGGGTTACTGTACAAGGGATGCTGGTCTATTCCTCGGAAATCCTCCAACCTCGATTTTAATTAAGATTAAGGATTTGCTGTCTACAAATTATTGGGTGCTTTTTTATTTTGTCCTTAGGCTATATAATAGAGATAGATTTTAAATATTTCTATGATGGCTGGAAGTAAAAAACTGAATATCTTCTGTATTTTTATAGCGCTTGTTGTTTTCGCTGTTTTTTTCGTAGGAAGGAAAAACATTTCAGAAAGTTATATGGAGAGATGTAATAATTCAGGTATTATCGAAAGTAGAAGCGTTGTTTTGTCAGATTGTCTTTTTGCCGAAGTGATGGGCGATGACGATGTGGCAGCTGATGCCAGTTTGAAAAAAGCAGAGATTTTATATGAAGGTGGAGATTTGGATTCGGCTGAGCAGGAATTTTTGAGAGTTTTGGCGAATGATCCTGAAAATCTTAAAACCAATGTCTCTCTTGCAGAGATTTATCACGATAAAGGTGACTTTTTGAAAGCGGAAGAATATTATAGTAAAACTTATGGTATGGGTCTGTCTGAAGGCGTCTTGACTGATCGGGTCAAAAATCTGGTGAGGTGCGGAAAGGCGGCAGAGGCTAAGGCGCTTCTAGAAAACGGGAGTGTCGAGGGCGAAGATATTCTCTTCTATGACGCGCTTTTGGTTTTTGCTGGAAATAATTTTTCTAATAATGTCTTTTATGTGGAAGGCGGGGAGAAATACAAAGAGGCAACTTCGCTCATAAGAGATTTTTTGGACAGCAACACCACGGCTTCAATGAGTGAGGAATATATTGCGATTAAAAAAGCCGATCTTTTTATGAGGATAGGGGAGAATGATTTTGCTTTTATGGAACTTGAAAAGATCAAAGAAGATAAAAAATATCGCGACCTCATGATTTCCTACGGCAAGGTTTATTTTTTAGACGGGGATTATGAAAAGTCTGAACAATATTTTCTTGAAGCTTTAAATATAGATAGCAATAGCAGTGAAGCGCTTATTTATCTCTCGGAAATTTGTACCATAAGCGGCAGAAAGGAAGAAGCAAGGCTCTTCTTTTTGAGATATGAAGATGGGAAGAATGTCTGATGTTAAAATGAAAAATAAAAATCGGCACTTAAGGTGTCGATTTTTTAATTTCTTTCTTTGCGGGGTAAATAGTAAAATAAATTTTCGCTAGACACCCCATCTGTTTGCAGTGGGGTAATCTATTCATTATTTTAAAAACCCTTGTTTCGCGAATACTTCTCCAGTTACTCTCCTTATTTCTTCTAGCGAAGTGGTTCCTTGTAAGGCTTTCAATATACCATCCTCTTCCATAGTAATCATTCCATCTTTGCGGGCGGCATTCATCATATCTCCGGTGGATGTGTTGGCGAGAATGATTTTCTCTATGCCGGGCGTCATGGTAAAAATTTCATAGATTCCGATTCTTCCGGTATAGCCTATGAAGTTGCACTTTGAGCAACCTTTGCTTCTGTATAATTTTTCAATCTTTTTTGGGAATTCCATACTGTCGTTCTTGGGGATGGCATTTACCATAGATTGGATTTTGTTGATCGTTTCCGGTGCTGGCGTATATTCTTCTTTGCAGTGTTCGCAAAGTTTTCTGACCAGCCTTTGCGCGATCACGGCATTTATTGCAGGCGGGATGAGTGCAGGATTCACCTTGAGATGCAGGAGTCTGGGGATCGCTCCGGCTGCATTGTTGGTGTGCAAAGTGGAGAATACCATATGTCCTGTAAGTGCGGCCTGTATGGCCGTCTCGGCTGTTTCACCGTCTCGGATCTCTCCCACCATTATCACATCAGGGTCTTGCCTGACGACCGACCGAAGCCCGGAGGCAAATGTCATTTCTTCATTTTGATCTACTGGGGTCTGTGTGATTCCTTCTACACGATACTCTACTGGGTTTTCCAATGTTATGATTTTTATGCTCGGCTGGTTGATATGGCGTATGAAAGAATAAAGCGTCGTGGTTTTTCCGCTTCCGGTAGGTCCAGTAACAAGAATCATTCCTGTCGGCTTGATGATCTGTTCCTGTATTTTTTCCATATAGTACTGATTAAATCCGATTTGGTCGATTTTGAGTCCCGTTGCATTTTCAGAAAGGATACGAAGTACCACACTCTCGCCGAAAGCAGTAGGCAGAATCGAGGCCCTTACATTGATAGCAGAGTTTTCCATGGTAACACTGAAGTTTCCATCTTGCGGTATATCATTAACATTTAGTTTCATCTTGGAAAGCATCTTGATTCTGGAGATGATCGTCTTGTGGACATTTTTTGGGAAACGGACTATGTCTTGTAACACGCCGTCAATTCTATAGCGAAGACGGATATATTCTTTGTCTGGTTCGATATGGACATCGCTTGCATTGGTTTTGACGGCACCGGCAATTATGATATTGAATATTTCTGTCGTATTGATTTCAGAAATCCTTTTTTTAAGATCAATGAGACCTGTGATGCCTTTTTCAAAATCAGTCAGGTCCTCTTCCTTGATTGACACGCCCCTATCTTCGTAAGTTTCTGTGAAATTTTTGAATTGGTAATTATTCCACGCTTTTCGCAGTCCGTCTGAAGAGACAACCACAAGATTGTAGGCGATGCCTTCTTTCTCTTTCATCTCTTGCAGCAGTTTTTTTGTTTCGAAATTTTCTGGGTCTGCGACTGCAATCTGATATTTTTTTCCGATTTTATAAATGACGGCAAGATTTGCTTTTGTCGCTTTTTCTTCTGGGATGGCACTGACCGTGTCTGCATCAATCGGGATTATATTCAGATCTAGATAGGGAAGCTTGTTTTGCTCCGCTAGTTTTTGCGCCCGTTCCTCTTCGCTTTTTCTGTACAATTTCTTCAGCGTTTCGTTTTGGATTCTTTCTCGGACTTCTTGATTCTCGTCCCGGTCATTATTTTGTGTGACTTGCATATGTTTAAAATTATTTGTCTACTATAATTTTAGGTTAAAAGAGGAAAAAAGACAATAAAAAAATCCTCCGCTTGAAGGAGGATTTTTCATATCTTGAAAAAGCTATTGGTTTTGTCCGTCGAACCAGACTTTGATTTTTTTGAGCATCTCTTTTTCTGCCAGGTCAATATCGATTTCTTCCGGATTGAAGATAACTTGTCCTTCTTCGATGGTTCCTTTAAGCGAGGAAATCAGCTCTTTTATATCGTTTCTCTCGGAGAAGTTTAATATTCCCTTGAGAGTCCCGCCCGTTGGATAGATAAAAAAGAAAAGATCGAATTCCGGCGAGCTGCCCGCTAATTCCTTGACTGCCATATTGATATTTTCAGCGGTGGAACCTTGCAGGGCCTCTTCGTCTTTGATGACTGACCAGGCCAACTTGTAACGGCTATTATATTTCAGGTTTGCCATCGCTTTCCCCATCAGCTTGAGCATATTGATCGATTTGGTTTTATAGAGATATCTGATGATATCTTGCTTGTTGGCCCCCTTGGCAATAAGCGATGCGGCGTTCAGAAAAGCTTTCGGTGTCGTGTTCTTGTTTTGGAAGCTTTCGGTCTCAAAGATGATTCCTGTGAGTAGGTTGGTCGCAACCTCTTCGTCAATCAAATTTTCGCCCGCGGCAGAAATGACATTGAAGACGATTTCCGAGGTCGAAGACGCTGCCACATCTACCAAGTTTATTTTTCCAAAGTATTCATTAGATGGTTTGTGGTCTATGTTGATGACTGGAATATCATAGAAAAGCTCCGGGTTTTCGTCGTAGAGATTTCCCAGGTCTTCCAGATCGTTCGCACCCAAAACTATGATGAGGTCATAGTTGAATCTGGACGAATCAAGGGAAATTTTGTCTTCGCTTATCTCGCCGTTTTTGGCGGTTATGAAGATTTTCAGTTTGCGGTCCTCGACTTCATAGCGCAACTGTTGCAACTTGTCTTTTTCGATATCCAGTGAAAAGACATAGTCTCTCGCGCCCTGCAGTTTGTGAGCAATGAATTCCATACTGGGCATAAAAGAGTATTTTTCCAAAATCGCCGTGGGGCTGATGACATCCACCTTTTTACCCATTTTTTTGAGTGCCATGTAGAGTCCGAGTGCAGACCCGAGAGCATCTCCTTCGGGGGCTTTTCCTACACATATCAAAACAGTTTCACTTTTTTTGATTTGGTCTTGGATTTGTTCTTGTGGCGCTAGTCCCATATTTTTGAAAGTTTATTTGTTAACCATCAAATTTACCATATAGAGAATAAAAGTCAATAG
>JAQUYG010000042.1 GCA_028691985.1 Minisyncoccota bacterium | reverse complement strand
AAAAAATAAAAAGCTGCAAAAGCAGCTAACCTTCAAAAACCTATGAAAGTTTTATATTCGATATGTAATAAAAATTTAATGGCATCTGTATTATTTTTAACTACCAATTCTATTTTTATTATAAACTCACAATATAAAAAAGCAAATTTATATTTTGACAAACAACGATTAACATCTTTTATTTTGCAGACAACAAAAAACAGGATACAGAGTATCCCGTTTTTCAAACCGTAGAATATTAGGCAAAGTGAGCAAATGCTCTGTTGGATTCCGCCATCTTCTGCACATCTTCTCGTTTCTTGATTGCAGCTCCGGTTCCACTGTTTATGTCTAAGATTTCCGCTGCCAATTTTTCTGCCATCGGTCTTCCTTTTCTTCCGTTCGCCGCATCAATCATCCATCTGAACGCTAAAAGCATTCTTCTACCGCCACGAACCTCAACTGGAACCTGATAAGTTGCACCACCGACTCTTTTGGATTTGATTTCGAGTATAGGGGCTACTTTATTGACCGCCTCCTCAAAAACCTCCACTGGATTCTGCTTGGTCTTCTCTTCAATAATATCAAATGCTCCGTAAACAACCTTGGAAGCAGCGGCTTTCTTTCCGTCTCGCATCACATAGTTTATAAATCTACCTACCTGGATATTATTATATTTGAAGTCAGGTTCGTATTCCCTGGTATATACTCTTTTTCTTCTTCCCATTTTTATAAAATAAAGATTTATTTAAGATTAGGCCTTAGGTTTTTTGGCACCATATTTACTTCTTTCCTGCTTTCTGTTTTCAACTCCAGTCGCGTCCAAAACACCACGAACGATGTGATACCTGACACCAGCAAGATCCTTGACTCTTCCACCACGGATCATGACCACTGAGTGCTCCTGCAAGTTGTGTCCGATACCTGGAATATAGGCAGTTACTTCCATTCCATTAGTAAGCTTGACTCTGGCGAATTTTCGAAGTGCCGAGTTCGGCTTTCTAGGGGTCATAGTTCCAACCTTAGTGCAAACCCCTCTCTTAAAAGGATTTCCTTTTTTACCACCCTTGGTCGCAACTGATGGCTTGTTTTTGATATAATTGAAATTTTTCATAAGCGCTGGCGTCTTTGATTTTTTGCTTGCGCTCTTTCTTGGCTTTCTCACCAACTGTTGTATGGTTGACATTACTTTTTTCGATTACCCTGGATTTATTATACTATAACAAACGAAAATCACACTGAGGTTCGACAACCTGTGCGAAATAGCTATAAAACGAGATTTTTTACCTTGCTATCAGACTAGCAGAAAGCACCGTAAGTGTCAAGAACGGCGCCACTCAAAACACAGCATCAAAAATAAAGACTAAAAAAACAAATAGGCGTATCTAAGGAACTATCCTCTATAGGCCCCAATTCCCCACAAAAAAATCTACCAGCAAACCGACTATTGGAAAGACAATAAGTTCGAAACCGAAAAAGATAAAAATCAAGAGGAAAAGCATGTAATTTCTCTCCAAAAAAGTCATAACTCCGCGCATGGAATAAGGGAGGACAAAATCCAATATTTTTGAACCATCTAAAGGAGGAAGTGGCACCAAATTAAAAACAGCCAAGAGAACATTATAAAATACTATAAGAAAGAATAATCCTGCAACATCTGCATAAGCAATCGGATCATAAGTGACAAGAACCCTCAGCAGGACACCAAAAATTGCAGCGATCATAAGATTTGCTGCCGGACCCGCCAACGCGACCATCGCCGGACCCTTTTTTTGATCTTTAAGGTTATAAGGATTATAGGGAACCGGCTTTGCCCAACCAATAATAAAACCCGCGTTAGTAAGAAGGAGGATCAAGGGTAGAACGATTGAGCCAATCGGATCTATATGCGCGATGGGATTAAGTGTCAGTCTGCCCATATATCTCGCCGTTGGGTCCCCCAGCTGATCCGCCATCCATCCATGTGCGAACTCATGGATAACTATTGAGAATATAAGAACTATGAGAGCGAATATTTGAAAAGTTTCTGTCATACTTGCCAAAATTAATAATCTGATTTAATATACTTAGGTATTGAAAAACAAACGCTAATATAACAACCTAATTATTTCATATGAGCAGAACATGTCAAGTTTGTGGTCGTGGAACAAGGGCCAGCCAATCACGCAGCCACTCCAACATCGCGACTAAAAGAACCCAAAAAATCAATGTGCAAAACAAGAATATCAACGGCGAAAAAGTAAAGGTCTGTGCCAAATGTATCAAGACTGCTATCAAACGAGGAAAAGAAATTTCAGCGTAATATTTCAGACGCCTTATATTACAAAATAACACGATTCATCGTGTTATTTTTGTGATTTTATTACAGCTTATATCAATCACCCCCCCCAAGAGCGAGGGGGGGTCGTCCAGAGATAAAAAAGCGACCCCAAAAGACCGTTTTTTAATGTTACAAAATAAGCTTGGAATTATAATCAAGCAGCATTAATTGAATAAAATACTACCGACAATATCATCGTCATAGCAATCCAGCATTTCCATGTCTCCGGCAAAAGTACATTCTTGCCCCAATACCACGGATAACGCCCTGTTCTTTTCTGGACGGGAAAATATCTTATAAGAATAATTCACCACGCAATCACTCTCCATATCCAAGGCGCCACCCCAGTCCTTCCCAGTCACATTAACATCCCACATGCCCTCACGCCTTTCAACCAACTTCTTTTCCCCCGCCTCACAGCTTCCGGAGCCATAATGCTTATTTATAAAATCTTCCATATCATCGTCATCCAACACCGACTCAATAGCGATATTCCATCCATAGAAAAATTTCTCCTGTTTATAACCATCTCTAATAATTGAAACCTGTCTTGTTTCATCACGCAGAGATTCAAGCGAGGCAGAACACTCTACAGTAAGATATATATAGCCGTTTTCCACATCTTCAATAACCCTCACTGGGGTTAAGACATTCTTCTCCCCGCCGCAACCGACACCGATTGCCTCTTTAGGGTATTTAAAATATATCCCCTGTAAACTTATATAATCCGCCCAATCTGAGTTTTCCAATATTTCATTTTGATCAGAAATTTCTCTATCTCTTTCCAGTACTAATTTACTCTCATTCTCACCCTTAAAACAAACCACGAGAAAAACCAGAATAAAAACCAGTAGAGATATAAATATGATTTTCTTGCTCATTTTTTACTAGATTATTAAATTACAAATAAATAATTTTCTATTATATATAAAATATCTAAACAGATTATCTTATAAGCTGATACTTAACAAAAATAAACTGGGGAACAAAATTCTTATCTTTATTCTCAAAAAAAATAGATCTTTTTTTGTTTTACTCAACAATTAGGGTATTAATACAGTGTAATAATTATCGGCATCAGACAAACCACTTCCCGATCTTCTTATAATATGCTTAGCCACTACTTTACCATGATCCGGCAAAAAGTTTTGGTCCCATACAATGATTCCAGTCCTTTCACCGTTCTCATAATAATAGTCTACAAAAATTGCGGTATGTCCTCCGTAACTATTACCAGTACCCCAAAAAGTTGCAATTGCAGTACCTGGTCTAATTAAATTGTATGTAAATAGAGAGCTCCCTTTTTCCCAGTTGGAAGTTGAAACAAACACTCCACTGACATGTTTAACAAAGCTCACACATTCTCCATCGCATACCTTGGTTGCACTTATAGAACCAACTGAATAAACAGTTTGGCTACTTACAGATAATGAATTCGGCCAAAGCAATAAATATCCATAAGAATAGGATGTCCATGCCGCCGAATTATCTAAGACATCGTAGTTATTATCTGTTATCCAGAATTCTCTTGCTGCTTGCGCAGAAGAGGTAGTAGCACATAGTATACAAAATACTAGCAATAAGATACATGCTCTCGCAGTTTTCTTGCTATTCAAGAAAAATCAACTCCGTTTGATTATTTTTTAATCTTTTTCGGGTATAATTCCTCGCCCCTTTGGGGCAAAGAATAAAATAAATTTCTGCTAGATACCCCGTCCGCTTGCGGCGGGGAGGTTCATTTACTTTTTAATGAACTTTTATAACACCTCCTTTATTATTTATACAATAATCCCCCTTTCTCTCTCGGTCAACTTCTATATAAAAAGAAATTTTAATTTGTCATCCTGACGAGGATCCCTTCGAAAAGATATTGTACATCAAATCAAATTCAAGAGATTCTTACAGAATGACAAAATTTATAGATTATTGTTTTGAAGACAGTGGAAATATTTGAGAGGGTTTGGATAAATAAATTATGAAATTATCACATTGCAGACTTACCCTTGATTTAATAAGACAGAACTTTTACACATCTAAGAATAAGGATGTTATATTGTTAGATTGTCATTGCGAGGAGCGAAGCAAGCCTGTCCTCGCGTAGGCGGGGATGGCAATCCCGGTATTAAGCAAATAAAATATTATAAATCATTGCAGAGGTAAAAAAGAGAAGTAAGACAGGACTGATTTTGATTTTTCCCTCTCCCTCTGGGAGAGGGTCAGGGTGAGGGGTTATTATAAAAACAAATAAACTCCATATTCTTATAACAAAACAGGAACAGGCCTAAACCTGCTCCCGCTTTCAACCATATTATTTATAAAATAGAACACTACCCGCTAGAATTCCAAGCCGCTCTCCTCCGCAGGCACTTTTATTGTCTTTATCTCTGAAATCTCACAGTATCTGTATCTCATCTGGCTCCCATCACGATGCACGATCCACCACCAGATTCCCGCGCTGCCATATACTTGGGCATCAATCATTCCGATGGCGCCTTTCCTTCTCATAATCCCGTCCATCTCATCCTCGATAGGGCTGGAAATCATCACGAGAAGACCTACTCTGATGTCCTC
>JAQUYG010000001.1 GCA_028691985.1 Minisyncoccota bacterium | reverse complement strand
TTAAGCGGTAATCTTTTTCTGGCCCAAGAGGGGCTCGAACTCTATAGAATTATGAGTGATAGAAATTTGTTGTTGCAATTATAAAGTATATAATTAAGTTATTATAAATATGTTCTTTTTGCATAAAAAAACCGGATGATTCCTGTATTCGTAAAGCGCGATATTATTGTCCTATATTATTCTTAATGAAATAAGTATGAATAAAGGAAATAATCCTCATATACATCATGCCAATATGGGCGATAATCGGCGGCATGAAGTTTGTTGCGAGGATGGCGAATACAATAAGCATACAGGGCACTCCATAGCAGACTTTAAGAAGAGGTTCTATGTTTCTCTGGCTTTTACCGTTCCTATCCTCATTCTTTCGCCGGTAATTCAACATCTCTTTGGGTTCTTTGTCGCTTTCCCCGGGGATAAATTCGTGCTGCTTGCAATCTCAACGCTGGTTTTCTTTTATGGCGGATGGCCTTTTTTGATAGGAGCAAAGAATGAGATAAAAAACCGGACAATCGGAATGATGACGCTTATCAGCCTGGCCATTAACGTGGCATATTTCTATGGCGCTGCCGTCGTGCTCGGATTTCCAGGGGAAATATTTTTTTGGGAATTGGCAACGCTTATCGATATCATGCTGCTTGGGCATTGGATAGAAATGCGGTCGGTTATGGGAGCGTCTATGGCTTTGGAAAAATTATCTGCTCTTATCCCGGACAGCGCTCACATCATAAAAGAGGAAAGAGCTGTCGAGATAAAAACGATTGAGTTCCAAGATGGAAACACTATCTTGGTAAAGCCGGGGGAAAGGATCCCCACTGACGGGTTTGTTGTTGGCGGAGAAAGTTTTGTTAATGAATCCATGCTCACCGGCGAGGCTAAGCCGATTTCCAAGAAGCTGGGAAATACAGTAATCGGCGGTTCAGTTAACGAAGACGGGTCTTTGCAGATAAGAGTTGAGGGCATTGGAGAAAAATCTTACCTTTCCAAAGTGATAGGCTTGGTAAGGCAAGCGCAGGCATCGAAGTCCAGAACGCAGGCTTTGGCGGATAAGGCTGCTTTTTATCTTACTTTCATCGCTATTTTTGCTGGAATTGTTACTTTTTTCATTTGGTTTATTATAAGCGGGAACATCGCTTTTGCTATTGAAAGAATGGCAACTGTCCTGGTAATTGCCTGTCCGCACGCACTCGGGCTTGCTATCCCATTGGTCGTAGCTATTTCAACCACGCTTTCTGCTCAAAATGGCCTTCTTGTCAGGAACCGGGCCGGTTTTGAAAATGCAGGAAAAATCTCTACCGTTGTTTTTGACAAAACTGGGACTTTGACGGAAGGCAATTTTGGCGTAAAAAACATTTATTCGGTTGCGGGATATGATGAGAATGAATTGCTAAGACTTCTTGCTGGACTGGAACAAAATTCCGAACACCCGATTGCGAAAGCTATTTTAAGGGAGGCTAAAGCTAGGAATATTACAATACCGCAAGTCAATGCGTTTAAGGCTGTAAAAGGGAGGGGGATAGAAGGTATGATCGAGGGAAGAAAGATGGTTGTCGCCAGTCCGGGGTATGCTGAAGATTTCAATATAAAGATTCATGAAGAATTGAGAAATTTGGAAGGAACAGTCATATTTCTGATTGTTTCGTATCGCGAAAATAACATTTTGGCTGGGGCTGTCAATTTAGCAGATATTGTCAGAAAAGAATCTTTTGAAGCGGTCAAAAAGCTCAAACAGCAAGGAATAAAAGTGTGGATGCTTACCGGAGATAACGAGACATCTGCTAAGAGTGTTTCAGATGCGCTAGAAATAGACGGTTATTTCGCAGGCGTTCTTCCTGATCAGAAGCAGGAAAAGGTTAAAGAGCTCCAGCAAGAAGGGCAATTCGTGGCTATGGTGGGAGATGGTATCAATGATGCGCCGGCTCTGGCCCAGGCAGATGTTGGAATTGCTATTGGATCTGGAACCGATGTTGCCGCTGAAACGGCTGATGTAATCTTGGTAAACAGCAACCCTGAAGATGTTCCTTTGCTTATCTCTTTCGGCAAAGCAACTTACGGAAAAATGGTCCAGAATCTTATTTGGGCAACTGGTTACAATATTTTTGCCATACCGCTCGCAGCAGGAATTCTGGCCGGTAGAGGGATCCTGCTTTCACCGGCATTGGGAGCCGTTCTCATGTCTTTGAGTACGGTGATGGTGGCGATCAATGCCAAGTCCTTGAAAATCAAGAGATAGATTTTGCTAATCATATTAAGCCGATAATGTAAAAATATGAAAGCTTTTATATTATGTTTTATTCCTTTTGCTCAGGCACATATGGGAGACGATCATTACGGTCATCCTATGATGGATGGCTATAATGGATTCTATAATATGATGAACGGATATGGCGGGTTTGGCGGAGAAATAGTTATGTTTCTGTTTTGGATTCTGGTGATAGCGGGAATTATCTATCTTGCCAGATATTTAGTCCAAAGTGCCAAAGGTGCGCAGCAAAATGAAACCGCACTGGACATCCTCAAGGAACGATACGCGAGAGGGGAGATAGATATGACTATTGTCAACCAGATAGCAGTAATATCAGCAATGATGAATTAAAGAAAATTTGCCAAAGAATCGAAACGAGGTTCATGAATTATTCAAATATTTAAAATAAAATTATGACCACAAAATCACTATCAATCGAATGTGAAAAACAAATAGAGTCAGCAAAAGAATTTGCGGCAGATAAATTTGCAAAAATAGGTAAGAAAAATCATTTTCTCGAGGTCTTTAACATTATGAGAGATGAATTTGACATTCAAGATACAGAGGTTCTAGTTGCCGGGCTCCTTCATGATACGCTAGAAGACACTTCTACTACCTATGAAGAAATAAAGAGTATTTTTTCAAGAGAAATTGCCGATTTAGTGCAAGAAGTGTCTCATCCAAAAAACTATAATCAAGAAGAAAAAGAGGAATACTATAAAAAAATAAAAACGATATCTACGGGAGCTAAAATCATTAAGATGGCTGACTTCACATCGCATCTTAGAAATTTTATTAAAATCTGTAAGAGGGGAGAGCAAAATCTTTATCCTAAATTTGCTAATAATAGTAAGTATATTAAGAGCATAAGAGATTTTTTAGATTCTTGTGATGAATCTATCGGGAAAAAGATAGTATATGATTTAGCTAATCAATTAGAAGTTTTGCTGTAGATAAAAGTATTAATTCGTATTGTCAATCTAACACAATATCATTATATAAATATGTTAATGTCAAAAAATATTTTATCAGATAGTCGTGATTCGTTATTAAATTCTCTTAGGAAGGAAATAACGGTATATTTCCCTGATGAACTGGAAGATTATTCTCATGGGATGTCACATACTAAACGAGTGTGTAAAATTGTTGAAATTATACACGAAAAAGAGGGCGGCGATTTGCTAGTATTGTCCGTTGCTGCTCTCTTGCACGATATCGCCAGAGTGCACGAAGAAATAGGTGAGTGTATAAATCACGCAATAAAAGGTGGAGAGTTGGCAAAGGAGATATTGTCTAAGTATGGTCTTTCTGATAATATCATAGACCAAATAGTTTATTATATTATAAATCATCGTTCTAATCAAAAAGGAGAAACCCTTGAATCAAAGATTCTTCGGGATGCAGACAAGCTTGATTGTCTGGGTGCGATATCTATTAGTCGGATTATTGCCAGTTCCCTGCAATCGAGGCAATATAGTCGTCCAATTTATGATCCATTAATACCTCTAAACGGATGTGAGACTGCTTCTTCGTTACATTATATAATTTTATTAATTGAAAAGTATAAAAAAGGAGAAATTTTTCTAACTGAAACGGCTAATACTATAGCCAGAGAACGGATTGAAATAATGAGTGGTTTTGCTGAAAATTTCAAAAAAGAATTGTATATATAAGGATCTCCGTCTGAAAATGACTCGGGGTTGCTATTGCAGTGACTTAAGGGAATCCTACAGTCATATTTTGTGCGTAACCAATACTTTAATTTGAATAAACGATGACATGACCGAAGGGGGAATGCTTGAATAACTTTTTTAGTAGAATATATGCAAAAGGTGGCGCTTATAACAGGAATTTCAGGTCAAGATGGACCATATTTGCTAAATTCTTATTAGGCAAAGACTTCAAAGTTTATGGGTTGATAAGAAGATGCTCCCATCTGGATTTTGCTAATACTGACTATCTTGGAATCACAGATAAAATCGAGTTTATATCTGGCTTTAGATATAGAGCTTCATGATCAACTGGTTCGCTAATCGTTTCCACAGTGATAGCCCTGACTTTCTTTTTCGTATCTCTAATGTATTTGATTCTAGACCATATCGTAAATTCCAATTCCTCTACTGCTTTACTGATAGCTCCAAATTTATTGCAAGTTGCAACTTACCCCCCCGTTTCTGCAATATATTCATTGCCGAGTGTAAAATATGACAATATGTTTAATCTGTCAAATTCGTAACCTGATAAGATATTTGTCAGAATCGGTAGCTGTTGCGAGAAAAAGGGTTAAATAAAATCGTTCCAGCATTGTCCAAAATCATGAACAAAAAGCAGCACCCCTTGGTGCAACTTCTGTTTTTCTGTTAGCTGATCTTTATTTACAGAAATATCTATAATGTCCGCTTATTTCAAAAACAAAAAGCATGTCATCTATCTTTGGTCCGGTGCCTATATTATGGATGATTAAGGGTATGTTATTTTTACTGAAATTGCTGACCAGCCCGATGTGCGGTCGACCTGAGGGCATGTTCCAAGTCACAATATCACCTGGCTGATAAGATTCGGGATTCTTGGAAATTTCGAGTTCTTCTCCGAAATGTTTGAAGAAGACTTGAAGATTAGGGACACGACGATGATCGATATTGGTATCAGTTTCGGTCATTCCCCATTTTTTGGGGTAGAGGTCAAAATTTTTTATCATATCCTCATGGACCTCTTTCTGCAAATCAGCTCCGACTGAGCGATAAGCTCTTATTATTACATCAGTACAAACCCCTCTGTCCGATGGTACATCGCCGTTCGGATAGTCTATATGAAAATAGGTTGGGTCGTAAACGACATTTTTTGTAGTTTGCTCAACCGCTGCTGTCACTAAATTGCGCGTGCAATCATCTTCAATCACTTTGGTGTCCCAATCTTTTTTATCATCTGCCTTTTCGACGAACCTTATAATTTCGTTGATAATATCTGCAATATCGTACTTACTTTTTTCTAAAACGATCAGGAGAGAGAAAAATAACACAAGACATAGAATGAGTATTAATGGATATTTTTTCATAGAATATTTCAAAATTTACCTTTTCTCTCTATATAGTAGTATGAAACCTTTTGCTAATCAAGAATTTAATTACTTTTATAGAAAGTAGAAAAATATCTGATATTTTGTGACAGAAGCAGGTATCGAACTGACGGTAATATTTCTGTACAACCGACCGGTTTGCATCTCATTACTGAAGTAATTTTAAATATGCTCAATATCAGGTGTATTTTTTATACTTCAAATCAGAGGTTTGAAAAGATTAGGGATACTTGGTATAATCGAAATATAAAAAATAAGTTACTTTATTCTTTCTCGATCGTTGTAATAAATAGATAATAAATAATAAAAATAGAAAATGAAAAAATCTAATACAATAATAGTTACATTTGTATTTATTATAATGATCGTATTCGCGTATATAACTGGAATTTATAGTAAAAGTTCTATAAGGGGGCAATTAAACCAAGATGATAATCCGATGGTTTTAAACAAACCAACTGATAACAATCTTGTTGGGGCAAGATGGGATTGGGAAAAAACTATTGTAAGCAAAGACGAAATAATTTTTCCAAGGGTGCATGATGCTTTTGCTATCACATTTACGGAAAGCGGAGAACTAAATGGGACCACTGATTGTAATAGTTTCTCAAGTGAATTCAAAAAAGATGGAGATAATATTGATTTCGGTTTATTTACATCAAATCAAATGTATTGCGAAAACTCGCAGGAAGAAATATTTAAAAAATTACTTGCTGAATCGGAAAAGTTTTTATTTGATGAGGATGGCAAGCTGATTTTAAAATCCGAATTTAGCTCTATTATTTTTGTAAATAAGGAATCAGATCAGAACAAAAAGAATTGGAATCTAATAAAAGAATCGGCAGCCAATTGTAATATAAGAGAGGGTGGTCAAACGCATGATAGGAAAGTTAGAGTAACACTAAAAAATGGTGATGAACTTGAAGCATATAGTCCTAAAATTGATAGTATATTCGATATTGTGAATGATGCTGAAGAGGGTTGTGGCAAAGTAAGAATTTGGACAGAATAAAATCGTTTTATGGAATTAATTATGGCGCCTTCCTCGCTTGGTTTAGTTATGTAAAAATACTCGTTGCTGTTTAAGAAATAGGTTTTAATATCGTCTAGCTTTCGGAGCCGACAAAATTATCGTTTAGATACGCGATAATTTTTTATACCCTCAAAAGGTAAATTTGAATCAGAAGAGGATTAAAGAACGGTCTTAGGTTGACCGTGAACATAAACGGTATTAGGGGGGGGCGAATTCATATGGAGCGCTAGCCGAAAAGATTAAGTGTAAGGCATTCCTTTTCTGAAGCAGTAAAAGGAATGATGGTACTTATGGTAATTTTTTCTATTTGAATGTAAAGTGCATAATAATATCAAGAGATATCTTGTGATTAGGGGAATATGTAATAAAAATGGAAAATCATTGGTAAAATAACTATGCTATGATTGGATCAAGTATATAAAATTACTACAGAGCCAGTGTGCACGAACGGAGGCAGCAGCCTCTGTTTTTGTTTTATCCATCGGTATTTTTGTCGGTTCTAATCTTAGATATTCTGCTTCTGGCGCAGGATATTTTATTTTTATATTTCTTTCTCAAGCATCGTTTCTAACTTTTCTAGAGGAAGATTTTTCTTCTGATTACATTTTTTTGATTTCCTCGTGCAATGATAATGTGCGTGTTCTCGAATTTCACCTGATATTAGAAGTTTCTTTTTAGTCTTGGCAGTGTAAAAACGACCATAAACAGTACCGTTGATTGAGCCGGCGAAGGTAAATTCGTGGATTATGGGGCGTGGTTTGTCTTTTTTGCCAAGAAGTGTTTGGACTCGATTATATTCCTCAAATGTAATCATCAGAGATATATAAAGAAGGATTGCTCTTGCGGCCTTCTTCTCAGCGGTTATGATTTTTATAGGATTTGTGATAAGATTTGATTAATATTTACTAAAAATATGAATTTTATGAAAATATTAATAGCAACCCAAAATAAAGATAAATTTGAGATTATAAAAGGACTGCTTTCTGGCTGTGGACTTCCTGATTGTCTTTTTCTTAGATCTTATTGATTCCGGTTTACAGTCGCAGGGTGAAGAGCATGGGAGTTCAATTAATAAAGCGCTCGAAAAGGCCTTGCACTCCTATAAAGAGGCGGGTCGGAGGGGAAATATTGATATTTATGTCGGTGCGGATGATAGGATGAAATATGAAGGCTCAGAAGACGGTGATGATTCTAAAAGTGTGGTCGATAGGATTTTGCGAGGTGAAATATTAAAAGAGGGAGAGTTGCTAATAATAGTTAGAGCTTTTGCTTTTTTGGATAGGCAAGGCAATATGATAGATAAGTTTGAGACGGAAATCCCTTATAAATTTATGGGCAACTCAGCGGGGGTGAGGAGAGAAGATTTTAAGTATCCGTTGAATCATGTCATCGCTGCTTTAGGGGAATCTAAATCTTTGTATGAGATGGGAGATGAAAAAGCGATGGATTATTATCTTAGATATTCTGAGGAAAAGATAAAGTTGGCAATAGGCAAAATCCGATTATAATTATAAAACATATTATCACAAAATTATGCCTGAGTTAAGAGAAAATCCAATCTTGGGAGATTTTCAAAATTATGTAACTGAGCTGGAGAAAGAGCGCGGTTTTACGGATCAGACGGCTTTGCAAAGAGCGCTTCATTTGGGCGAAGAAACGGGAGAGCTTTTTAAGGCAATTCGTAAGGCGGAAAATATGAAGATGGATGAAAATTCTAAAACAACTTCTGTAGGTGAGGAGATGGCTGATATTATGATTTTTTTATTTTCTATTGCCAATCGTTACGGGATTGATCTGGAGAAAGCGTTTAGGGAAAAAGAAGAGATAAATAAAAAACGGGTTTGGAGATAAAATGGCGCAGGGTTTTTTAAAGATTTATGGGGATTTTATATGTATAAAATTATTGCAATCGGTGGTGGGGAAATCGGGAGGCCTGGATTTTCGATTGAGACGGAAGAAATCGACAAGGAAATTATAGGACTTGCGGGGAAGAAAAGGCCGAGGTTGCTTTTTGTCCCGACGGCAAGTCTGGATTCGGCTTTATATATTGAAGTCGTGCGAAAATATTTTGGAGAGAAATTGGGTTGTGAGATGGACAACCTTCTTCTCATAAAAGGCGGTTTAACTAAAAAGGAAATTAAGGACAAAATAGACAGAGCGGATATAATTTATGTGGGAGGGGGAGATACGCTTTCTATGATGAAAATCTGGAGGAAAAATGGAGTTGATGAGTTGCTGGTTGATGCCGTCCAAAAAGGAAAAATTATGGCAGGATTAAGCGCAGGGTCGATATGTTGGTTTAAAAACGGGCTTAGTGATTCGTTGAGGTTTACTAGTGGAAAGGATGAGCTTATCAAGGTATCGGGGCTGGGAGTGATAAAGGCTTTGCATTGTCCACACTATGATGTTGAAAAAAATAGAAAGAAAGCATTAAGAGAAATGATGGACAGGACTTCGGGAGTGGCAATCGCAATCGATAATTGCGCTGCGCTGGAGATTGTTGATGACAAATATCGTATCATAAGTTCAAAATCGTCTGCTAAGGCTTATAAAATCTTCTGGAGTAAGGGGGAGTTTTTTGAGGAAGAAATCAAAAAAGAGGATTTCAAGCCACTCGCGGATTTATTAAGAAAATAATTGTTATGAGAATGCTATATCGAATGAAGTTACAATCGGGTCCTTTTGAAAGAATGAAAAGTGGTAAGAAAACTTTGGAACTCCGGCTTTATGATGAGAAACGGCAGATTATAATGCTAGGAGATGAGATAGAATTTTCAGAGCTGCCAGACTTAGAGAATAAAATCAAAACAAGGGTTGTCGGGTTGTTCCGGTATGATACTTTTACGGAAATGCTTTCGGATTTGCCAACAGGACTATTGGGATATGAGGAATCGGATAGAAAATACTTGGAAACTTGTATGTATGAAGTTTATACCAAAGAACAAGAGGCGGAATATGGAGTGTTAGGAATCAGGATAAAATTATTAGAGTAAAATACAAAATGGTTTTATTAAATCCTGCGGACACAATAAAGCAGCTCTGTTGTAGCTGCTCGATTGTGTCCTATGTTGTTGTGCTTGCTTTGTCTTCGATATTTTCTTCTTCCGTTCTATTCTCCAGCCATTTTCTGAAGACACCCGATACCACACTTTGAAACGCTTTATTTTTTAGGATGTATGCAAAAGTTCTGATAGTCGAAGCCCTGTTGCCTTCATATCGGGTTGCCAATCCAATCAGGCTATCTCCTGCCTGGTCGATATAGGTATAATCATCTTCGGGATTTTCTGGAATGATGACGGCTAGAACCTCTTTAATAGTTTTTGCGTCGATAGCGGGACCGTCTTTAAAGAGGAGCGCTTTACAAACACCTTTCACTTTCTCTGCTGTTTTTCTTGCTTCTTCTTTCTTTTGCTCTGAGAGTTCAGTTTGCTCGACTAGGATGGATTTTTCAATCAAGGGTATCATCAGCACGCTGATTTTAGCAATTTTATCGTCAATGCATCCGTGTTCTTGGAGATACTTCACTATCTCTTCGTCATTGGCAATTTTATCCAAGGTTTCGGTAACAATACATGCCATTTCTATTTTGGTGTCGTCCGATTTGATTTTTTCGTAAATATTTTCCGCCAATGTTTTAATTTCTTCGTAGCCATTGTCGATGATTTCTTTGGCGAGGGATTGTTTTTCTTTTTTCTCTTCCTCTCCTTCGTTTTCCGACAGTTCCTCTTTGAAGGGTTCTTCTGCAGGAATCTGGCCTATCGGGCATTCGGGGTTGAACATATATGATTGTTATTGATAAAAGCCTACTTATTAGTATTATACAAGTTTTTCGTTTCCCGGCAAAGGTAGAATCTCTTTCTCGTTTGTGGTATTCTGAAATGGTGAGGATGATAGACACGGCGAGGGGGGCTCTGCCTGAATTAAGGGTGTAAATGGTATTTTATCTAGGAAAAAAACAAATTATGAAACAGAAGCAAGCTTTGGATATATTGAAATCGGGGGAGAGCGTTTTTTTGACGGGTCCGGCGGGGTCGGGCAAGACTTTTTTGTTGACGCAATATATAAAATATCTTAGGGATAATAATATCGCAGTGGCGGTTACTGCTTCTACGGGCATTGCGGCGACACATCTGGGTGGGCGTACGATTCATTCTTGGTGCGGAATGGGGATTGAAGATGAGTTGTTAATTGATAAGATTAACGCACTTAAAAAGAAAAATTATTTATTCCGTAGCGTGGCTTTTACCAAGGTTCTGATAATAGATGAGATTTCGATGCTCAATGCCAAGCAACTTGATCTGATTGATTGGATTTGCAGGACATTTAAAGAAGACATGAGACCTTTCGGTGGTATGCAGGTGGTTTTTTGCGGCGATTTTTTTCAGTTGCCTCCGGTCAAGCGGGGCGGGAAAGACGGGCGCTTTGTCACAGAATCTCATATTTGGAATAATATGGATATCAGAGTTTGTTATCTGGAGGAGCAACATCGACAATCGGATAAGAAATTTTTGCAATTGCTCGGGGATATCCGAAAAAATGAAGTGACGGAGAAGACTATAAAAATATTAGAAAAGCGTTTGGGTAAGACAGTCAAATCTGAGATAAAGCCTACAAAATTGCATACGCATAACATTGATGTCGAGGATTATAATTTTCAGGAACTGGATAAGCTGAAGACTAAGGAGATTTCTTACGAGATGGAAGCAGAAGGGGTTGATAATCTGGTGGAGAGATTGAGAAAAGGGTATTGCTTGGCGCCGCAGAATCTGACACTGAAAATCGGGGCGGTGGTGATGTTCGTCAAAAATAATTTTAATAAGGGCTTTGTTAATGGTACTTTGGGCAAGGTTGTGGATTTTGACGAAGAAAACGATAATTATCCTGTGGTAAGAACTTTTGATGGCAATCTGATTACGGCTTATCCGGAGCAATGGGTCGTGGAGGATGGCAAAGAGGTCATTGCTTCGGTCCGGCAGGTGCCGCTCAGGCTGGCGTGGGCGATTACGGTGCACAAGAGTCAGGGCATGAGCTTGGATGCGGCAGAAATCGATCTGCGTAAAACTTTCGAATTCGGTATGGGTTATGTGGCGCTTTCCCGCGTGCGTTCGCTGGCGGGAATGAGCTTGGTGGGCTTTAACGAGATGGCGCTTCGGGCGAAGGAGGAAGTCATTATCCTTGATCGCGAATTGCTCGCTAAATCAGAAGAAGACGAAAAAGACTATCTAAAAATGGACAAGAAAAACCTGGTAAAAACGCAAAAAGATTTTCTCGAGAAAAATGGTGGAGAAAAGTATGTCGGCGGGCTTTTTGGATAAGAAGCCGGCAAATTGGATATAAAAAAGACCGGCCTTTCTATTCTGCGAGGCCAGTCCTTTTTTTTGTAATCTGTTACTTTTCTCGATTTTTGATCAAGATTACTGCCATACGGATGTCATCATAAGAATATTTTCCGTCGAGGCAGTCGAAAATCGGTCTTAACCTTTCATTACCACATTCTTCGAAAGCTGAGGCGATTTCCGTTATTTTTTCTGGGGGAAAATCTATATAACTCAGGTCCAACTCTTCCCCTCTGTCAATTATCTGAGTGATGTGATTAATAATCGTGCCGATTTTCAGTCCTTGCTTCTCTGCAATTTTAGCAAGAGGTATTTTTTGAGCTATGAGCCCTTGAGTTATCAAGGCGGTTTCTACTTTTGGATTTTTCGTGGTTCGCATGGAAGGTTTATCGGGGATCTCGATAGGGGCAAGATTTTCTTTTGTAGTGAAATCCACGATTGTGCCAAGGAAGATTTCGCTCAGGTCTTCCAATTTTTTTACACCTACTCCGCCGATACGCGCGAAAGCCTCTCTATTTTGCGGTAGGTAATAGGCCATTTCCTGCAGACTCTGATCTCCAAAAATGACAAAAGGAGGAACATTGGCTTTTTCTGCCAGACTTTTTCGTAGTTCGCGCAGTTTCTCAAACAGCTCTGTGTTGTAATCGAATTTGCCGGTCTTGATTTCCTTGATGATGTCCGCTTGAGGCTTTGGAATTTCTAAAAGCTCACTACCTTTCAGGAAATCCACTCCTTTTCGCGTGATGCCTAGCGTCGGATATTTGCCTATGTCTTTTCGCAGATATTCCAAACCGACCAAGTGGTTTATGATTTGCCCCAGTTCATTTTCGGAAAAATCTCGGACGATGCCGAAGACGGAGAGTCTGTCATGTCCGTTTGCTGATATTTTTTGATTTTTTTTCCCGCGTAGCACTTGTGCGATATAGCCTTTACCGAATTTGTTTTCGGTTCGGATGACGGCGGAGAGGATTTTTTGGGAAACGACGGTAGCATCAAACATTATTTTATCTGTGAGGCAGATGTCACAACTGCCACAATTATCTTTCTCGAAATTCTCCCCGAAATAGCGGAGGACATATTTCTTCCGGCAAGTGGTAAGCTCGCCATAGGTCATCATTTCCCCCAGCTTTTCTTCAGCACGGCCTTTCAACTCTTGGTCATAGATCTGATTGATAAAAAATTCATGCTTGCGAGTGTCGGCGTAGGTATAAAACATGACGCAATCGCTCGGAAGTCCGTCTCGTCCGGCACGGCCGATCTCCTGATAATAGCCTTCGAGAGTTTTGGGATAGGTGTAATGTACGACTAGCCGTACATCAGGTTTATTGATACCCATTCCGAAGGCGATAGTGCCAACGATAACATTTACCTTGTCCTTTATGAAACTATCTTGAGCCTTTTTTCTTTTCTCCTTGGAAAGTCCCGCGTGGTAGGCACAGGCCTTGAAGCCGTTACCGATGAGTTTCTCGGCGATTTTTTCTGTTTCTTTGCGCGAAAAACAATAGATAATCGAGGATTCATCTCTGTATTTGTCCAGAATATCGAGGAGCTTGGGAAAGGCATTTTTCTTTTCCACGACACTTAGATGCAGATTTTCTCGATTGAAGCTTGAAATAAAAATTTTCGCTTCTTGAAGCTCGAGCTGGTTGATGATGTCTTCGCGGACTTTGTCGGTGGCGGTTGCCGTCAGGGCGATAAGCGGCACTTTTGGAAAGAGTTTGCGAAGATATCTCAAATTACGGTATTCAGGACGGAAGTCATGCCCCCATTCAGATATGCAGTGCGCTTCATCAACCGCTATGAGGCTTACGGGCAAAGATTGTACCCAAGCTTGGAAGCTTTTGAGAGCAAATCTTTCCGGCGCGATATAGAGAATTTTAATTTCACCACCTTCCGTCTCTTCATAGATTTTCTGTATTTCTCCTGCCGACAGACTGGAGTTGATGAACTCCGCGCGGATGCCGCAAGACTGAAGCGCGTCCACTTGGTCTTTCATAAGCGCGATAAGGGGGGAGACTACCAGTGTAATGCCTTTGAATTTGAGTGCCGGCAATTGATAGCAGAGCGACTTTCCTCCCCCGGTCGGCATTAGCACAAAAGTGTCATTTTTTTCGATGACATTCTGGATGATTTCTTCTTGAAGCGGACGGAACTGATCATATCCGAAATATTGTTTTAAGAGAGTTTTCATATATTGATACGGGCTGTGAATCTTTAGTCTTTTTTCACTTACATTGAATTATAGCATTCTTTTGAGTATATTCCGAGAGGGCAAAAAGAAATATTTTGCCGAAGATATGCGATCTTCCGAATGATTGATGCCAGCCTATAGGATTCTGGCGTTGTGTATAACTTATTTGCCTAAAAGTAGAAGATTTAGCATAATTACTTGAAGGGAGGAGTTGAAAATATTTTTTAGCACGGACCAGTTTTACGCCAATCAGCACCTTCTATATATTAAAAGTCTAATATCAAAAATATGAAAAAAATCGCATTATTCCTAACAGCCTTTATGGCATTATTTCCAGTTCTGAGCTGCGTGGCGGAAGTCGAGCGCTCGGCTGAGATAACCTCTCCAGGAACAGGAGAAGAAGTTTACGGCATGGTCGATTTTAGGGCGACTTTGATAGACGATGACAATGATAATGTTTCTTGGGCGGTGCGAAAAGGTACTTGCGCTGCAAAAACAGGAACAGTTTTGGGAAATGTTGATGGGCACTCCGACAGTTATTCATGGTCAGGTAGTGGAGATTTTGTTGCTACTGCCGATACGACTTCTTGGGGAAAAGGAGCCTATTGTTTCGTTTTTAATCCCCTTGAGGATGCAGGAGAGAGCAATATAAGGCTCACGCGAGAATTCGAGGTTGTTGATGAACCGGTCGCGAACACAACTGACCCCGAAGTAGAAATATTGCAGCCGGCAGATGACGAAACCGTTTCTGGCAGTGTGGACATCCGTGGTTCAGTGCAGGACGATAATCTGAAGGGCTATGCTCTGACTATCAGAGACCATGATAATGTTGTAGTGGAGATCATCAATAACAGTGACGGTATTTCTTTTACAGATGAATCATTGTTCGTTTGGGACACGACTGCTGTCGATAATGGTATGTATTTTATTAATCTGGAGGCTGAAGATGACTCTGGAAACGAAGATTTCGATCTGATCAATGTGAAGGTGAAAAACAAACTTCATCTTAAAAGCAAGAATCAGTACAAGCGGGGCGGATGGAGAGATCTTGGATTTAGGAATCAGGGTAGTTGCGTAAGCTACATACAGAGCAATGAACATGCCGGGAAGAGGCGGTAGTACTTTTGCCGAGCACACGGAAGGGCAGTCTATTTTTAAGGACTGTCCTTTTGTCTTATCTTTAAATGTGAGATAATAAATAAGAAAATATTATTTTGTTAAGGGTGCAGTCTAATGAATATTATGTATTACCTCTATATATTAAAATGTGCGGACGGGACACTTTATACCGGGATTACGGTGGATTTGGCGCGGAGAGTGGAAGAACATAATTTTTCGAAGTTGGGTGCGAAATATACAAAGTCTCGTCGGCCGGTGGAACTTTTGTTTTCTAAATCTTTCCGAACTAGGTCGACTGCGACCAAGGAAGAGGCTCGAATCAAAAAGTTATCGCGAGAGGATAAATTAGAAATTATAAAAAAGAGATTATTTTCAGAAGATAAAAAAGATAGTTATTGAATTTTTAATAGAAAATACATAGGAACCTCTGAAAAACTAAGAAATATCGATTTTTAAATTTATCTTTTTCCTTCAAGTCTAGATTCCCGCCTCTGCAGGAATTGTACAAGTTACTTAATTCACTGACAGTTCCTGTATAAAATATTTCGAAGAATTTTTCTAAAATGCCGAAAACGCAGTATTTGTCATTCCGGAATTTCTTTACTGCAAAATATCCAGAATCTACGGAGTATAACGATTAAGCATTATAGTAAAGTAAAAGCGAAATATAACGAAGATACCGGGTTGGGGCCCGGCATGACACACGAAAAATATAATATGGATGAAATTTATGCGGTGTTTTGTTCTCGAATTATCTAGCTTGTACAGGAGCTGTTAGCACTTAAAATCAATAGCTCTTAGTTTTTCAGAGGTTCTTATAATCTATTCATCATAGAAAAAATGACTTTGTTTCTTTCTGGGTTATAATAGCTTTAATCTGTTAATTTCATTCTAGTTTGTTTAATATTGATTTATTTCTGAAATAGGGTTTACCGTTAAAATGGCATATAATTTGTGATAAAATAAATATATGAACCAAGAAAACGATGAATGTTGTCCCAAATTTAACCTAGAGAAATGGGACGAAAAGACATTAGATTGGGATAATAAACAATTTATCAAAGAGTCTATACCTACATTATTTCATCTTCCTTTTCCTCCTATGATCGGTAAAAAGATATCTAAGATGTGGAAGATGGCAGAGGAGGTAAAAGCTACTTCGGACGATAAAGAGGACACTCTGGTTTTGTTTTGTGATCCTTCTGCTTTTAGATCGGAGCTGTATTTGTCTGTGACAGGAAATGTTCCTGGCGCGAACAATGCTGTGATTTCAGGAACATTTATTAGCAAGGTTTTCGATGATTCGTATAATGCAATCCCTAAATTGATAAAACAGATGGATAAATATTTAGCCGGAGTCGGAAAGAAGGCTAAAAAATATTATGTTCATTATGCTTATTGTCCGAAATGCGCCAAGAAGTTCGGACATAATTATATGATTATTTTCGCAGAAGTTTGAAAAAATGGTTGGCTAAAATTAATCATTATTCTATTTGTTTTAAGAAGGGTTGTGCTAATTGTATCCTGTCGAAAAATCGTGGATTTTGATAAGAACAATGAAAACTACCCTGCGGATAAAAAAGTGACTTTATCTTTTTGTTGTGCCATAATAGTTCCAATATAATCATTATTCAAGCCATATGGAGAAAGCATACAAAAAACTTACTCCAGAGGAAGAAGACGTTATCGTTAAAAAAATGACTGAAAGGCCATTTTCAGGAAAGTATTTTAATTCTGACGAAGAGGGGGTTTATACTTGCAAAAGGTGTGGGGCAGAGCTTTATAACTCCGGGGACAAATTTAACTCTAATTGCGGCTGGCCAAGTTTCGATGATGAAATTGGGGGTGCAGTCAAAAGGGTTAATGACGCAGATAAAATTCGAACGGAAATCATTTGCGCTAATTGCGGTGCGCATCTGGGGCATGTTTTTTTGGGGGAAGGGATGACAGACAAGAATACACGGTATTGCGTTAATTCTATTTCTTTGGATTTTATAAAAAAACATGAAGGATAAAATACAAAAAGCGTATTTTGCCGGTGGATGTTTTTGGGGAGTAGAGGATTCTTTCCAAAATTTGAAAGGGGTTGTTTCGACGCGTGTGGGTTATATGGGTGGAAAAACGGAAAGTCCGACTTATGAGAAAGTTTGTAGGGGCGACACGGGTCATGCCGAAACTTTGGAGATTGTTTTTGACGCGAATGAACTTGATTTTGAAACTCTAGCGAAAACCTTTTTTGAAATTCACGACTCGACGCAGAAAAATCGTCAGGGTCCAGATATCGGAGATCAGTATCGCAGCGCAATTTTTTATGTGAGTGAAAAACAGAAGAAAATTGCAGATAAGCTCGTGGATATTTTGAAAGAAAAAGGTATCGATGCCGTGACAGAAATTTCTCCTGTGAAGAATTTTTATGTTGCGGAAGATTATCATCAAAAATACTATCTAAAAAGCGGAAATAACTCGGCTTGCCAAGTGAGAAAAAGAATCTTTTAGGACGATAAAATGTTAATTTATTGTTTATGAATTTTCAAATAAATTACAAAATATTGTTTGTTTTTTGTGCTTTAATTCTTATTTCAGCTTATTTTTATGTTGGAACTATTTCAGATGAGCCGCTTCCTCCATATACTCAGCTTGAAATTGAAAATGGAGGCTCAAGCGGGGATAGCGGCATAATAACCGATGATATAGAGGGAGAAAAAAGAGACGATTCTAATGAGATTGGAAATGAAAGCGAGATTTTGCCAGAAGAAATAGATATTCCTCGGACAATCATAATCAAAAATGTTCCTTTCGCTTCGCAGGCTCCTTTCGGAGATTGGGAGGATCCAAGGCAACAGCATGGTTGTGAAGAGGCATCGCTTTTGATGGCGTATTATTGGATATTAGGGAAACCATTAAGTCCCGACAAAGCCCTCGAAGAGATTATCACGATATCGGAATTTGAGGATGAGAATTTCAGTGGTGCTTATGACCTTTCGATTGCCGATACTCTTAAATTGTGGAATGAATATTTTGCCTCTGGAAGGGCTTTTACTAAATACGACATCTCATTGGAAGATATAAAAAAGGAGCTTGCTGAAGGGAATCTGGTTATTGTGCCGATCAACGGAGTTAAACTCCAAAATCCTCATTATACAGCACCGGGTCCGGAGTTTCATGAGATGATCGTGATCGGTTATGACGATAGGGCGGGTGAGTTCATAACCCATGACCCAGGAACGCGATATGGCGCAAATTATCACTATGATTATAATATTTTTATGGATTCGATTCGCGATTATAAAACCGGATTTAACGAGCCGGTTGATGAAGTGAAAAAAGCGATGCTAGTGGTCGGGAAGGGGTAATTTGGATGCGTAAGTATCAGGAATATTATAAAAATTATGCCTCTAAAAAACAAAAAAATTGTCATCGTTAACGATAAGATGCAAAAAAATTATCGTTATGAACTTTCCGAATCGGTCGGGGAGAATTTTGCCGAGGATTTCAAGCCAGAGTTGACGCCAAAAGAGATGTTGGAGATGGGCGTGTTTTGCGGGAAATATATGCGGGACTGTACGAGGGAATTTCCGAAGGTTTGGTTTTCCCATGCTAAGCTTGCAAAGGGCGACAAGGCCGATTGCAGTTTAAATTTTTTCGGAGTTAGGGCGAGTATGCCACTTTCTGTCTGGCGAGAAAAGGGATGGATACATACTGACGACCCGCGGGGGTGGTTTCAGTGGTATTGTCGATATTATATGGGGCGCAGGCATGAAGACGACCCGCGGCAGGTTAGGCGTTGGAAAGCGATGAAACGGCACATCGCGCAGGTCTGGAAAAATTGTCAAAAAGGAGATCTTGGTTGTCGCAAGAAACAGAGGCAATCGCTTTTGCACTGGGCATACGACAGTAGAAAAATATGATTTTCGTGTTATACATCATCTTGTGTTATAATAATCTTATAAAATAAATAATAAAAAGATATGACGAAAAATAATAAAATTCTGCTGACCTTGTTATCGTTTTTGGGTGCTTTTCTGCTTGTGATATCAAGTTTACTTTATGTCCTCAATAAAAAAGATGGCCTTGGTAACGGATCGACCCCTTCTGCCGTTGTGGCAAGTTTTGAAGAATGTCTGAATGCTGGGTATGAGATCATGGAATCTTATCCCAGGCAATGTAGAACTCCCGATGGAGAAATTTTTGTGGAGGAAGTCATTCCTGATAAGGAAGATAAGTCAGATTTGATTCGAGTTGATAATGTACAACCGAATGATCTCATATCCAGTCCGCTCAAAGTTACCGGGGAGGCGAGAGGAACTTGGTTTTTCGAGGGGTCTTTTCCGGTTAGGATTTATGATAAAGATAAGAATGAATTGGGAGTTGCAGTCGCTCAGGCCAAGGCTGATTGGATGACAACGGACTTCGTGCCGTTCGAGGTCGTTTTAAGATTTAAAAATACTGCCTGGGGGAAAGGTTCTTTGGTTTTTGAAAAAGAGAATCCTTCCGATATACGAGAGTATGATGACAGTCTGGAAGTTCCTGTTGATTTTGGGACCAGAGAGCAGTGGAGGGATGTCTCGTTATACTATTACAGCTCCTATAAAGACGAAAAAGAAAATGGATATGTGGCATGTTCCGAATCTGGCATGGTTGTGGTCGGACGCAGAGTGCTTGAGTCTGATGATGTCATTGAGGATACGATAAAGCTTTTGTTGGAAGGGGTCGTGACTGATATAGAAACGACGGCGGGCATAAGTTCGGAGTTTCCTCTTGAGGGGTTGAAGTTGGAGAATGTTTCTTTGAGTAATGAGGGTGTTCTATCTTTGGCTTTTGACGATCCCGATTTTTCAACTAGCGGAGGATCTTGTCGAGTCAATGTTCTGAGGCTTCAGATCGAAAAGACAGCGAAACAGTTCGTGGAAGTAAAGTCTGTGGAAATTTTACCGGAAGGCGGAGTTTTTCAACCGTAATTTATAGATGAAAAATATTTAAAAAAGAAGATCTGGCTCTTCTTTTTTTTGTTTGTGTGTTTGTTGTGCTATAATTCGGGTAAATAAGAATAGCTAAGATAATCGATATATTATGATAGAATTTGAATTAAAAATTCCTGATGTGAATATTGAAGACGCAAAAAACCGTTTGCAAAAAATCGGTGCGGTTTTGCAAAAAAGTTCTTATGTGCAAAAAAATATTATGTTACATCTTCCTTCGGGGCGTGAGATTGCGGGTGGTTGGCTCAGGGTGCGCGATGAGGGCGAAAAGATTACAATGAGCCTTAAGATTATAGACGGTAAAAAAATTACCGATCAAAGAGAATTTTGTTTCTTTGCGGAAAGTATGGAGGAGGCTTCTGAGTTTTTGGAGACGATGGGTGCTCGTGAGAAAGCTCGTAGTGAAAAAAGGCGGGAAACTTGGACTTTGGGAAAATGCGAAGTGGTGATTGACGAATGGCCTTTTTTGGAGCCGATTATCGAGGTTGAAGGTCCCGATGAAAAAACAGTTGTTGAGGCGGTAAAATCACTGGGATATGATATTGAAAAATGCCGCGTTTGCGCAATTTCAAAACTTTACAAAGAAAAATACGGAGTCTCGGAAGATATCGTGAATAATCATACCCCGCGGATTTTGTTTGATATGAAAAATCCATTTTTGGGATAAAAATAATTTTAATCTTAAATTATGATTCATAAGGACTATAGTATGGATAAAAGTAAGGGCGGACTAAGTCTTGTGGAAAAGCGTCGTCTTGTTTCTTCGTTTGGAAAGCTCGTAATACTTTTTGTATTTTTTATTTGGTGGTGGTGGTATTTACACGATAACGCTGAAAGGACACAAGGGAATATCTATATGATGTGTGTCTATGAGTGTTCTGAGGCGGAGAATCCAGGTCAAATGTTTAGGACATATGGCGATAACGAAAAAAATATGGAAACTCAAGAAAAGCAGGCGAACTGTGTTTATCAATGCGATAGGGAATACAAAGCTTCAATGGTAGAAATAAATCCAGGACTATTGAAATATTATCCTCCTAATTATATAAAGCCTATGGAGTCCGCAAGGTATTTTTGGTAAAATAATTTTAAAAATATGGAAAATATTTTAAAACCGGGCAGAGATTTCATCGGATTCGGTGTTTTGCTTTTGTTAAAAATAGCGAGGGGAAAATTATTTTAACAAAAGCCAAGTCTTCGGAAAAGAAGGGGGAGGGTTACGAAGGTATCTGGTCAATGCTGGGAAACACTGTGGAATTCGGTGAGACTTGTGAGGAGGCGCTCAGGAGAGAAGTCAAGGAAGATCTTGGAGTTGATATCTCTGATATCGCGCTAATAAACTATAATGATTACATAAAAGACGGAAAACATTGGTTGGCGATCGATTTTTCTGCTAAGACAGAGGAAAAGGCACAGAACTTGGAAGAAGATAAGAATGAAGAAGTTGCTTGTTTCGAGTGTAGGGAAGTCCCGGAAAATATCTCGCCCTATACGAGAGAGTGTTGTAAATTATTGGGTAAGCCATAAGCCATATTTATTATAAAAATAAAAATATGCAAATTAGCAATCAGGATTCTTTCCAAATTGAGAAAGCAATTTGTTTTTTGTGTAGTGAATATGCTAAGAGCGGACACAATCCCAAACCTGTAGTACTGCATAGTATGCGTGTTGCTTTTTATTTAATGAATACTGGAGCAAATGCGGAAACTGTAATTACTGCGATGCTTCATGATCTGATTGAGGATTCGGCAGTGAAGATTGAGGATATTGAACGAGAGTTTGGAGAAAATATCGCTGGTAATGTGGCGAGTTTGTCAGAGGATGAAAATATTAGTGTCTATAAAGAAAGGTACAAAGAAAATTTTGATCGCATAATCCAGCGTGGTACTGAGGCAGTAGCGGTGAAACTCGCAGATCTTTATGATAATGGCTTTTACTTATCTTTGACTGACAAAAAGACACAAGTAATTATTTTGGATAAAATCGCTGATTTTCTGGATATTACAGAGGGGGTGCTTGCGGGAGAGATTTGGGGAATGCTTCAAGAAAAATATAAAGAGGAGTTATATAGGATTAATGAAGAAAATAATTAGAAATACATGAAAACTTTAAGAAACCTCCAGGACGAACAGGGACATATTATGTCTGGTATTGAGCATCCTCGCTTAGGAAATGTGGTAGGGCTTTTTGAAGAAGTAGGGGAGCTTGCTCAGGAGGTAATGGAGATTGAAATGTATGGAGAAAATCGAAAGAATGAATTGGCAGACGAGTGCGCCGATGTATTAGTGGGATTGATTTCTCTTTGCAATTCGTATGACATAGACTTGGAAGGTGCGTATGAGAAAAAGATTTTAAAAATCAAGGATAAAATTCCTGATTGGCGGGAAAAATATGGGGATAATTTAAAAAAGATGAGGGGCAAGATGGATTAGAAAATGAAAATGTTGCAAGAAGAGGAGGAGAAAATGTCTAAGTCATTTTTTAATTATAGGCCGTAAGAATCAAAAAAACACCCTCCTTAGGGTGTTTTTTTGGTGTAGAATTCATAAGGTTCTATCTTGAAGTTCGAGCGGCTGTTTTTCTTGGACCTTTGTTGAAAGGTGCACGGCTATTGCCGCCTTTTCCTCTTTGGGTAGATTTGTATGTGCCGAAAGGTTTGCGATAGTCAGGTTTCTTGTTGGCATTCATAAATGGTTCTTGTACATAACTATCCTGCTGTCCCTCTTCGAGAGTAGAGATTCTTTTCGCTGAGCGGGCCGCTGGTTGAATAATCCTTTCATCCTTGGAGTCTTTATAGCCCCTTCTGTTGGAAGAATTGTGGTTCGGTCGACTTGTGTGACCATAGGATTTGCGATTTGCGCCTTCGTTGTGATTTGTTTGAAAACCTCTATTGGTAGCCCTAGGGGTTCTTTCGTCCTTGCTATCTGATTTTTTGTAATCAGAGCTTTCAAAAAAGCTGTCTTTGTTAAAATCTTTATAGAAGTCTTTACCCTTTTGTGCTAGGGAAGATGCGGTTTTTTCGTAAGGACGACTGTTTGATCGTTTAGGAAGGAATCCTCGGCGAGGATTGCTTTCTACCTCCCGTTTCTCTCTCGAAACAGTGTCGGCAGGTTTCGCACTTCTTCCATAGCGACTGCCGGAAGCACTGTGTCCGCGGCTTTCTGAAGACGGAGACCTTCTGTTGTCGTCTCGCCCTCTCTGCCCTCGTTCACTTTCTCTCTTGGCTAGTTCTTCTTTTATAGAAGGATCTAATTGAGCAAGCTCAGGAAGCTTGGAAATCGGCAATTCTTTTTTGATAAGTCTCTCGATAATGCGAACATCATGAGCTTGTCGTGGCGTGGCGAAAGAAATCGCGTGTCCGAGATTTTCAGCTCGGCCGGTTCTTCCTATACGGTGCACATAATCTTCTGGAGAATCTGGCAGGTCGTAATTTATAACCAGTTCGATGCCTTTAACATCAATTCCGCGGGCGGCGATGTCAGTGGCAACCATTACTTGGTATCTGCCCTTTTTGAATCCTTCTAACGCACTCATTCTTTGTGCAAGTGTTCTATTAGAGTGAATTTCAGTTGAGGTATATTCCATTTTGCGTAGCGCAAAAGCGATTCGTTTGGCGCCATGTTTAGTTCTGGAAAAAACCAGAACGCTGCCTTTTCTATCTTTAAGTACGCTTTCTAAAAGTGACAATTTAGAGCTGTCCTTTACAAAGAAAATCTCGTGAGTGACATTTTCGGTTGCGCTTCCTGCCGGGGCGACTTCCACTCTTAGCGGAGTCTTCATATATCGATTGGCAATATTGACGATTGCTGCCGGCATAGTGGCACTAAAAAGCATCGTTTGTCTTTCTTGCGGTACGGACTGTAATATCCTTTTTATCTGCGGTTCAAATCCCATATCGAGCATCCTGTCCGCTTCGTCCAGCACAAGAACCTCCACTTTTTCCAAGCGAACGGTTTTTCTTTCCAGGTGATCAATAAGTCTGCCGGGAGTTGAAATGATAATTCTCGGGTTGGCTCTAAGATCTCGCAATTGCTTGTTCATATTTTGTCCACCGATCAGGACTACCGACCTTAGGTTGAAATTTCTGGAGATTTTGCTGAGAGACTCATCTACCTGCAAAGCCAGCTCTCTCGTAGGGAGGATTATCAGGGCTAAGCCTTTTGAGTCCATTAATTTCTGAATAGTCGGGACTCCAAAAGCTAGAGTTTTTCCAGTCCCTGTCTGGGCGATTCCGATTACATCGTTGTCTTTGATCGCCACTGGGATTGCCTGGCTTTGGATGGGAGTAGGAGTGCTAAAATTAAGTTTACCGAGCACCCCCAAAATCTCCGGTCTTATGTTCAGACCTTCAAATGTCTGTTTTTCCATTTTGGTATTTATAAAAAATAAAAATTCCGACCCGATTATCCTTAAGGTCAGAATTTTATAATATATAAAACTGCAAAAGAATTGTCGTTAGTCATCAAACCAATATAGCATAGACAAATACATTTGTCAATGAGATTAGTCTTCGGCCATAACTATTGTCAGATTAAACTCATTAAAAATTTAATGACAAAGCTTTATCCTACATTATAATTAAGACCATCGGTATCAGTTGCTTGGTTAAAACCGCTACCACCATTCACAAAAACTTTATCTGTATCGCCTGAATCGTCTGAAGGTTTACCATAGTTAAAAAACAAACTCGCAAAAACTACTTTTTTTACACCACCTCCTTCAACTAACACTTTATTGGATTTATTGCCAAAATCATCCTCTGTATATTTTTTTTCTAAGATTTTAACCTCTATTTCTTCTGAATTGTCTAGAGATTTTTCATCTCCGAAAATAACATCGCCAATCCATCTTTTAAATTTATCAGACGGTATTTTAATAAAATCCCCCTTTTTCATTTCTTTTTCGCGCTCACCACTGTCTTTTATCCCTTCTATGGCTTTTAAAAAATCTCTTTTGGGAGTTTCTTCACTTTCAGTATCATTAAGCCTCATTGATTCTATGTTTATAATTTTTATCTAATATTTATTTCTTGTAGAATAGCATAAAATACTGTTTTATACAAAGGCTTAGGTTTTTGTGCATTGACATTTTTTTTCAAAGTGAGATACTTAATAAGTATTTTAAAATAAGAATTAAAAAAACACTCTTTTTTATTTTTAGTTCTTTATAGAAGGAAGGCTTGCTCTTGGAGAGCGGGTCGAAAGAGGGGTCAAAATTATGCAGTAATTTTGATTTTTTGGTTTTTATTAATCTTTTATATCTCAAAAATTATGCTATCTGAAGAGGTGCGAAAGGAAATTGAGGCAAATGAAGTCAGGTTTGTACATTTGCAGTTTTCTGATCTTTTGGGGGCGCTTAAGGCGGTAACTATACCCGTTCATCAATTGGAGGAGGCGATTGAAAACGGTAAGTGGTTTGACGGTTCTTCAATTGACGGTTTTGCCAGGATTTCCGAAAGTGATATGTTTTTGAAATTGGACATGTCGACTTTTCGTGTGATTCCTTGGACGACTGGAAACGGTCATACGGAAGCACGGGTTATTTGCGATATTCTGACTCCGGATGGGAAGCCGTTTGAGGGTGACCCTAGATATATTTTGCGAAAGCAAATGGAGAAAGCAAAGGAGATGGGCTTCGATTATTGTGTGGCGCCGGAAGTAGAGTTCTTCCTAATGAAGAGGAATAGTGATGGTTCACTGGAAAGAATGCCTCACGATAAAGGTGGATATTTTGATCAAACGATCGATGGGGATGCGGCAACAAGACATGCGATGGGAATCGCGTTGGGTAATTTTGGAATCGATGTGGAGGCGCTCCATCATGAAGTTGCAAATGGTCAGCATGAAATTAATTTTAAATATGACGGTCCGATCAAATCAGCAGACAATACCATAACTTTTAAATATGTCCTGAAAATGGTTGCTAAAGAGCTAGGACTACACGCGACTTTTATGGCAAAGCCGTTTGAGGGCATTAACGGTTCAGGGATGCATACGAATCAAAGTTTGTTCAAGGGCGGGAAGAATGCTTTTTTTGACGAACAAAGTGCATATGGACTTTCGGATATTGCCGAGCAATTTGTGGCTGGGCAGTTGAAGCATATCAAGGCGATGAATGCTATTATTAATCCGACTGTTAATTCTTATAAGAGACTGGTTGTCGGTTATGAAGCGCCAGTTTATATTTCTTGGGGAAGGACTAACCGCAGTGCGCTTATCAGGATTCCGCGCGTAAATCCGAAATCACCGAATTCGACTCGTTGCGAGCTCAGATGTCCGGACCCGACTTGCAATCCATATCTTGCTTATGCGGTGATGTTGGCGGCGGGAATGGATGGAGTGAAAAACAAGATGACTCCGCCCAAGCCGATTGAGGAGTCTACTTATGAGATGACACCGGAAGAAATCGTGAATCGTGGCATTGATACTGTTCCGCACAATTTGCGCGAGGCACTGGATGAGCTCAAGAAAGACGAACTTATCAAATCTGTTTTGGGGGAAGATCTATTCAAGAGGTATTACAACATCAAGATGGCAGAGTGGGAAGAATTCAGGGTCCATGTGACTGATTGGGAGAAGGAAAGATATATAGAAGTTTATTAGAACTTGATATAGTTTGCATAAAAAAGAACGATTTTGAAATCGTTTCTTTTTTTGTTATTCCCTTACAGGCTACTTAATTCGTTGATAGTTTTTATATAAAATATTCCGAAGAATTTTTCTCAAATGTCAAACTCACAATATTTGTCATTCCGGAATTTCGTTACTGCGAAATATCCGCAATCTACGAAGCATAACGATTAAGTGTTATAGTAAAGTAAAAGCGAAATATAACGCAGATTCCGGGTCAAGCCCGGAATGACAGGAGACAATGTTTTGTAAACTGTAGTGACGGGATTTTCATCTCCGCCTCCGCGGGGATAAATTTAGATTGCCTCTTCGCAATGACAGGTGAAAAACGATTATTAGATAAATGGTCGATTAGGTCGAAAAATAAAACTACACTTAAAAAATAAAAAGTGTAGTAAAAATTATTCTGAGGGCGGAGGAACGAAATATTCTTCATCTTTTTTGACTTTTCTCCATCCTGTTCTTGATTGCTCTAAAGTGTTGGGAGGTGCTTTTTTGTTGGTGGGATGCCTTTCGTGGCATCTTTTTATCAAATCATCTGTGATATTGTAATATCCGTTTTTTTCGTCAATTATCCAGCCATTTTCAACAAGTTGATTGAGGATGGCTTTTGGACACAGGGTGCGCCAAATAATATGTTCAGGACAATCCGCCTCTACGAGGTCAAGTATTCCTCGCAGCGAGAAATGATCCCATCTATTGAATCTCTGGCATTTCTCTACAATCAATCTTACCATAAGTTCATACTCTAACTTTCCAAAGGTATTTAAAAAATTTCCTTTGGTATCTATGTCTTCTGGAAGAATTTTTGTTTTCACAATATCAACCTCTTTTTATCTTTGACATCTTAAAGGTACGACAAAACAATGAATTCTGTCAATGCTTAGTTAAATTCAGATATTTTGTTCCAACCCTTCGCACACTACTCCGTCATCGTCTGAATCTAGGCGGTGGATGTCAGTGCCTGTTTGGTTGAGACAGTAGGCGTAGGCGTTTTGCGCTTCGGTTTGAGTCGCGAAATCGGAGCAATTATAAGTGTCGGCGGAGCAGATATAAGCGTCTTTCTCTGAACTTACATCTGAGAGGGCGCAGATTTCAATTCCCCAGAGTCCTTTCTGGGCAGTTTTTGCAGATGCTTGCGCCGTTTTGAACTCGGTTTGGTATCTATAAATCTGTCCGGCATAGGTGTATTCTTTGGCGTTGCCTTCTTCAATCATCCATTTGTTGAAAAGCGTATTATTTTCCAGATAAGCATATCGTAATAGTCGTCCATATTTGTCAGTATCGCCGGAAACAGCATCGGATTCTAAATACACCTTCTTGCCGGTCAGCTGTTCTTTGGCGGCTGTGGATGCTTCTTCTCCATAACATTCCCGAGCGGTCACTGCGCTGGCAACTTCAGGCGTGTCGATACCGATTAGGCGCACGGTTTGGATTATGCCATTGATCGTGACCGAGAAGGTGTCGCCGTCGATGACTTGATAAATTTCGTAAGGGCCGGATAGCTCCGCGTTCGATGGATTTAAATAGTTTCCGAAATCGGTATGGTTGATCGTATATATGCTATTAAGGTCAACTTCGGTGGGATTGTCTATAGGAACCTTGCTGCCGGTATCTCCGTTTGGTGTGAGCTGATAAATTTCAGAGGTTCCGTCCACTCGCACTAAGTCGGAAGTTGTGAACTTATTTAGAGTCTCTTGGTCGACGGTTAAAATGTCCTCCCAGCGAAGGTGTCCATAACTTTCGAAAACTTGCGGATTCAGAACCAACCGCTTGTAACTTTTTCCGCTGTTATATTTTACGATATAGACATCGGGATTATTTGCAGTTTTGATGACTGCGCCCTCGACAATTTCTGATGCATGGGCGGGGATGGCCAGAAATATAAAAGCGGCCAGAACGGTAAAAAGTTTTTTCATATGATTTTATTATTTTTTATAGAAGATACAAAATGTACCTTTTTTTTATATTGAAAGTATTATATAATATTTTTAATAAATATAAAATATTTAAATGGAAAAACACAAAATCCCGGGCTTGGGAGCGTCAAATTCAGGGAGATTTCTAAAAAGGTGCCTATATCTTTTCTCTTTCTTTATTCTGATGTTTAGTGTTGCGGCGCTGCTCTCCTGTCGATACTCTATCACAAACGAAGGCGGCACAGATTTGCGTTTACAAGACAAAAATGAGAAGAATAATGACGCTGGTATTGTTCAGGAAGGGAAAAATGACGAGGGTGATGATTCCTACGGACTCAAAATCGATATCATAGAGAGATATTATGAGCTGCTTTCTTCCGGAGATTTGGCAAAAGCATATGCTATGCGCGCTGAGCAGGATGTTTCTTTTGAGGAGTTTGTAAAGTGGTATGGAGAAGTGGAATATGCCGAGCCTTATGACTTTCAGGATTTAGGAGGTGATACTTTTTATTTTTTCGTGAGATATAAAGACGAGGGTGAAGACGAGAATAAATATGGCGTTAAGATGGTTATCTCAGAAAACGATAAACTTAGCACAATTTTTGTGGAAGAATTTATGGCTGAAAATGTTATTTCTGGAGAATATGAAACTTTCTCTGTTAAAAGAGGAGAGGGGATTTATTTGATCGTCAAAAGAGATAAAGAGGAGGTGATTGTTGATAAAGGGGATTATGAATTCAATGAGGACCATTCTAATTTAGTGGAAATCAAGAGGTTTTCGAGGTTTGAGTTTTCTCCGAAAAATGATTTTTTGCTTTATACGATGACTGGTTATGAATGGAATGTGGGCAAAGTATATGATATAAAAGGTAAAAAAGAGGTACTTAGTATAGTGGGTGCTGTTTTGGGGGAAAATTTTGGTGTTACTCCTGATGAAAAATATATATATGCTTGTACTAGTGCCGGATTTAGTGGTGGAAATCCAGGCGAGGTCTATTCGGTTCCTGATTTCAAGAGAGTTTTTGAAGCTGCACAGAGTTGGGGAGGTTATATGGACAGTGAATGCGAATATAACCAAGAGGAAGATGCGATTATCTTTACTTTGAATGGTCCATGTCGGGAGGATGGTACTAATTCGCCGGAAAAAATCATAAAATATAGCCTGAAAAAGCTCGAAATTGTTTCTCCTGCCAAAGACAGCGAATGGGTTATTGGCAAAAGTTATGAACTACAATGGACACCGATCAAATCTACTAACCTGATAGATATTGCGCTTTATGATAATTCTGCCGAATCTGTTGCGACTAGACTTGTCTGGCAAACGACGGCAGTAGGCGAAGTCCCAAATACTGGAAGTTATATTTTTAAAGTCTCTGATTGGATTAATCCGGGGGATAAATACCAGTTTCATATCACAGAATATGAAAATGATTATACATCTTATTCTGGCAATAGCGAGGAGTTTTTTATCACAGAGAAATGAGATGAGCGTAGAACCATATAGAAGTTTGCTAGGATTTAAAAAAGATACAAACTGTGTAAAACATAAGGATGTCTAACATAATAAGTCAATCTTATATTTTGATGAGGTGATTGTGAAAGATAGGATAATCATTACATCTTTCTCTACGGAAGAAAAAGAATCAAGAGAAACAAGGTATCGTCTGGGGGATAATTTTTATCAGGGAATATGGATTTCATGAAAAATGTTTTTATAATTCATGGCGCTTATGGAAGCTCGAAAGAAAATTGGTTTCCGTGGCTGAAAGATGAGCTTGAACGGAATAATTATCAAGTTTTTGTGCCTAATTTTCCTACGCCAGCGGGTCAGAGTCTCGGGAACTGGCTGAAAGTGATCGGGGAATATGGATATTACATTAATAAAGAGACTATCTTTATCGGCCACATTCTGGGGCCGGTCTTTATTCTTAGTGTTTTGGAAAAATTGGAAAAACCTATTAAGGCGTGTTTTTTTGTTTCAGGTTTTGTTGATTTTTTAGGAAATGAAGATTTTGATGTGATTAATAAAAGTTTTGTCGATAAAGATTTCGATTGGGAAAAAATCAAAGGGAACTGCAAAAACTTTCATATTTATTATTCTGATAATGGTCCTTATGTCTCGGTTGAAAAGGCATAGGCCCTGGCGGAGAGATTGGGCGTGGAGATAGAGCTTATTAAAAATGAAAAGACTTTTTATAATCCACGGTTGGGGAGGATATCTTAAAGAAGATCGGCTTCCTTGGCTCGAAAAGGAAGAAGAAAAAGAGGGTTTTAAGGTTTTAATCCCTGAGATGCCTCATACGGAAAATCCTCAAACAGCGGAATAGGTTGATTGTTTGCGAAAATTGGTCGGTGATTTTGGTAAGAATACTTATTTCGTGGGACACAGTATCGGATGTCAGGCCATTTTGAGATTTTTAGAAAAATCTGATAAGGGAGAAGTTTGCGGCGGGGTAATCATGGTAGTGCCGTGGATCGAACTCTTTGACTTGGAAACTCCCGAAGAAAATGAAATCGCCGCAGAATGGAATAAAGACGCGATAAATTTTCAAGAAGTTAAGAAAAAGTCTGAAATTTTTTTTGCAATATTTTCTGATAATGACCCCTGTGTTCCTTTGGAAATAAACAAAATGTTTTTCGAAGAGGCTATGGGTGTTAAAACTTTTATTGAAGAAAACAATAGACATTTTGGCGGGGATGACGGTATTTGTGAATTGCCGATTGTTTTGAATATACTAAAAAAGATTTTACTGTATAATTAATAAAAAATGAAAATTGCAATATGCGGAAGTTTGAAATTTATGAATGAATTTAAAAATATTTCAGATAAACTTGAGGGTGTAGGCTTGGGTGGTGATAAAGCGATTCCTCAATAAGCTCGGAATGACAAATAAAAAAGTATTTGAAGAATATCGTTTGAAAAATAAATAAAGCATATCTGTTTCGATTTTTAAGCAAGAGAGGTTTAAATGAAAGATTCTTAATGATTGACTTTCAAAATCTTTATTCTATACTGTATTTACTGATATTTATGACTATCGGGATTAGTTAAAAATATGGAACTTACAATTGAAGACATCGGGGAGCCTCCGGATAAGAGTGGGTTTGGAAAATCGGAGACTTGTTTTTATAAACTTCTAAAGGAAGACTAGATTTGAATTTAGTCTTTTTTTATTTTTTAAAATATTTGAAAAAGAGATGAAAAAAACGGCAAAAAAAGTTATTAAGTTCAGCAAGAAAATAAGTAATAAAGTTTTTTCTAAAAACGACAAAATCGCGGGGCGAACAGTGCTTTTGGTAAGCACCGGGTCCATCAAGAAAAAATTCATATTGCAGAGACTTAAAAAATCGGGCGTGAGGCTTGTGGTTCTTGGTGAGAAAGAGAGTTGGGCGGAGCCTTATGTGGATAGGTGGATTTTGGCGGATAATGCCAAGCATTCCGAAGCGCTCCGAGCGGTGCGGGAGTTTATTAAAAATAATCCAGATGAAAAAATCGAAGGGGCGTTGACTTTTTGGGAAGATGATGTGCTTTTGACTTCTAAAATCGTTGATAAGTTCGGATTTATCGGAATTCCTTATGCTGTTTCGAGTGGAGTGCGCAATAAGCAGCTTTTTCGGGATTTTTGTGAGGAAAATGAAATTGCGGCACCTCATCATCGAGCAATCGATTCTGAAAAGGATTTGGATTTTGTGCGAGACAATTTTTCCTTTCCTGTTGTTATTAAGCCGACTTTTGGATCTTCGAGCGCTTTCGTGATTAAAGTGGAGGATGCCGGAGAACTGGAAAGTAAATTCGAATATGTAAAAACTTCGATTTCGGAGCAAGTGGAATCGGCTTTCAGCGATGGAAAGCAGATTATGGTCGAGGAATATATTGACGGTAGTGAAGTGGATGTTGATCTTTTGGTTCAGAATGGAATAATAAAATTCTTTTCTATCTCCGATAACAGCGCAACGCATGAGCCATTTTTTATTGAGACTTATCGGCTTACGCCTTCCAACCTTCCGGACGATGATCAAGAAGATATCATTGCGATGGTGGAGGAGACACTAGAGAAAGCGGGTGTGTGCGACGGATGCATCCATTTTGAGGCAAAAGTGACAAGGCGCGGGGTGGTGCCGATTGAGGCGAATTTGCGGATGGGTGGCGATGAGATGTATTCAAGTGTGAAGAAGGTCTGGGGGGTAGATCTTATCGAAGGCGCAGTTAAAATTGCGATGGGGGTTTATGTTCCCAAAATGAAGATTGAAGAAGCAAAAGAATATGTATTGGCCAAGACTTTCCTTTCTGATCATTCGGGAGTGGTCGTGCAGTTAGATATTGACCCGGGGATAAATAAAAAAGATTTTGTCGAGGAGGTTAAATTTTTCAAGAAAGTGGGGGATACGGTAATGGCGCCGCCGGAAGGCTATGAATATCTGGGATGGATGACGGTGTCGGGCGATAATTCTTCTGAGGCTGAGGAAAATATGGAGGAGGCGGAGAAACTTATAGAATATGAAGTGGCGCGTTTTCACTCCGCTTCGTCGATAGGAAAAACGCTAAGAAAAGACCATCGATCTTCGTCGATTCTTAAAACCGAAGCTGCAAAGAGGGTTGAAAAGATAGAAAAAATACAAAAAATGTCCGTTAAGGATCAGAGGAATCTGCACATCGGTATCGCTTGCAATCTTTATGACAAGAATGAAGACGAAACATTAGAAAAAGAGCTGACTACGATAGGGGTCAATATTCAAAATGCTTTGAAGGAGAGGGGTTATAGGATAAGTTTTTTTGATTTTAACGATGTAGGAAAGGCTTTTAACGATTTGAAGAATAGCGATGTGGATTTGGTATTTAATGTCTGTGAGAGAATTAATAATTCCAGCCTTTTGGAGCCGCATGTCGCTTCACTTTTGGATGTTTTGGAAATTCCCTACACTGGCTCTAATCCTTTCACTTTGAGCCTGTGTATCGACAAGATTCGCGTGAAAAAACTCTTGAACTATCACAAAATTCCTACACCTGAATGGGATTATGTCTATTCGTTGGAAGATAAGGTCAGAGAGAATCTTAAATATCCCCTGATTGTAAAACCCGCGAATACAGACAATTCCATCGGTATTACAAATAACTCTGTCGTAACCAATAAAGAACAGCTCAAGGGGCAATTGGAGTATGTTGTGAAGGAAATGGGAAGACCGGCACTCATCGAAGAGTATATCGAGGGGGATGAATACGATGTTTCAATCATCGGAAGCGAGGAAGATGATTTGCGCGTGTTGCCGCTTTCCCGTTCGGTTTTTGACAAAATGCCAGAGGGCTATTGGCATATATATCCCTTTGAATCGAAATATGGAGAGGAAGAAGTCTATAAAAAATATATATCGGTACAAAGACCTCCGAAGAATATAAGCAAAAAATTGGAAGCGGTTATCAGTGAAATCGCGCTGGACACTTATAATATTTTAGATTGCCATGATTATGGAAGAGTGGAAATCAGGGTGGATAAGAATGGAAATCCCTATGTCCTAGAGCTTAATCCTAATCCTACCATCAATCTAACATCGTGCGTGCCTTCTGTGGCAAAGCTGACAGGAATGGACTACGGTGATTTTCTAGAGGAAGTCATTCATATGGCAATTAAGCGATATAAGAATCGTCCGCCCTATTATCACTTGCAAGCGAACCTGCTTTAATTAAAAACGGTCACAGCTCATTTTAAAAAGTTTCCATTCTATAGACAAAATGTTATAATAAAAATATTAATAAGAATAATCTAGCCTAAAATGTCAGAAAAAAATGAGTTGTTTGTCCTGCCGTTCGATCATCGTGGATCTTTTCAGGAAAAAATGTTCGGGATATTGGGGAAACCGACGCCGGAGGAAGCTGAGAGAATATCTTTTTTTAAGGGGATAGTTTATGAGGGCTTCAAGATGGCGATTGAAAATGGTGCGGTGCCGAAGGAAATCGGTGCGATTTTGGTGGACGAAGAATTCGGAGATGCGATTTTGAAAGATGCGAAGCAGAATGGATATCGTATTTGTATCTGCACGGAAAAAAGCGGACAGGCGGAATTTGATTTTGAATTTGGGGAAAATTTTAAGGAACATATAGAAAAATATGATCCGGAGTTCGTTAAGGTGCTGGTCCGTTACAATCCGGATGGAGATCAAGAATTAAATTTGCGGCAAACGGAGAAGTTAAAGTTTTTGAGTGATTATTGTCGTGAGAAGGGCTATAAGATGATGATAGAGCCATTGGTGCCGCCTACGGAAAAGCAGCTGGAAATCGTGGAGGGAGACAAAGAAATCTATGATACAGAGATGAGGCCGAAACTGATGGAACTGATGATAGAAGAACTTCAGGACGGAGGAGTGGAACCGGCTGTTTGGAAGATTGAGGGCTTGGAGGAAAGAGAGGATTATGAACTGTTGGTTGAGCAGGTAAGGGCGCAAGGAAGGGATTCTGATATAATTATTCTGGGGCGACATGCTAACGATGAGCAGCTAGAGAAGTGGCTGGTGGCAGGTGCGGGCGTTGAAGGTGTAATCGGTTTTGCAATCGGGAGGACAATTTTTTGGGATTCGCTTTTGGCATATAAAGCGGGGGAAATAACTGCAGAGGAAGCCTCGCGAAAAATAGCAGGCAGGTTCGAATATTTCTATAAGGTTTTTAAGGGGAAATAAGATTAAAAACTCATAGGTTTTGTTTGTCTGGTCGGTCGTGTAATAAATTTCGTACTTTTTAAAATTCCGATTTTTCTTTTTCTATTTTTTTAGAAAGGAGGTGATTAATATGAAACTTCCAGTCCAAAAAACAGAGCGAAGAAAAGAGCCGATGAGCTCTGAGGTATTGCCGTGGGTGGAGCCGCAGGCGTTGATGGAAAGATTTTTTCCTGAGAGTTGGTTGAAGCCTTGGTCCGGAATAGGAAAAGGTTTTTATCGCGAGATGGAATCCTGGATGCCTAGGGTCGATGTCGCAGAAACGGAAAAAGAATTCCATATCATGGCTGATATTCCTGCAGTCAAACCGGAAGATATCAAGGTAGAAATTTCCGGCGACAACATTGTAATCAGCGGTAAGAGCGAAGAAGAAAAAGAAGAAAAAGGGAAAACTTGGCATCGCATCGAAAGGTATAGCGGCAGTTTTTATCGAGAGTTTGAGCTTCCCAAGGGCGCGGATCCGGACAAGATCGAGGCAAGCTGTAAAAATGGCACACTTACTGTGAAAGTTAAGAAAAAACCTGAAGCTCAAAGTAAATTGGTTGAGGTTAAGGCAGCCGAATAGGATAATGGAAAACGGAGGCTTTTCGAAGTGCGAAAGAGCCTCCGTTTTTGCAAATTTTTTGACAAAGATGATTGTTACTTTTTTAAATCCTACCCGTTATATGGAATATAAGCGGATAAGACTTAGAAAAATGCCAAGAGAAAAAAATAGGAAAAATATCGGGGATGATATTTTTTCAGTAGCTTTTGTAAGCGTTTTTGCTGTCATAATGATCTTCGGACTCAGTTATGTCTGGGAACTTTTAAGTGGTAATCTGTTTCCGAATCTTTAGGTGACTGATGTTAATCTTTTAAGAATCTTATGGGATTCGATGAGAAAAAAATCATTAGGAAGTGTCAGAAAGGGGATTGGTCCGAGTTCGGTGTCCTCTATGATTTTTATGTGGAGAAAATCTATCGTTTTGTGTTTTTTAAGACTATGCATAAAGAAACAGCCGAGGATTTGACAAGTCGGACATTTTTGAAGGTGGTCGAAAAGATCGGAAGTTTCGACGCGGATACGAGCTTTTCTTCCTGGTTATATGCGATTGCGAGGAACGGGGTCATAGACCATTATCGTAAGAAAAAAGAGGAGGTTGATATCGACGATTTTTGGGATATATGTCTGAACGAGGATATTGATAAAAAGATAGATGACAGAAATCGGCTTCAGAAAGTGGGTCAATATCTAAACAGGTTGAAGCCGGAACAAAGGGAAATTATCTTGATGCGAGTGTGGGGAGGAATGAGCTTCCGGGAAATTGCCGAAGCGACAGGCAGGAGCGAAGGTGGTCTTAAGATGTTCTTTTCAAGATTTGTAAGGGGCGCAAAACGGGAGGACATTTTAAATATTGTAATTCTTGGAATTTTAATAAGATAAATTAAAAATATGAACGAGAAAATAAAGGATATCTTAAAGGATATATATAAGATAGATCCCAGTCTCAGGTCCGATGAAGTAGAAATCATTAAAGTACTTGAGGAACTCTTGGAGATAGAGCCGGACTTGGAGCCGGATGAAGAATTTGTCCTCTCCCTAAAAAAGCAGCTTGTGGAGAGTGTAGGTCCGATGAAAGTAGTGGGGAAGAAGGAATTTTCCTTTTTGGAAATGTATAAGGGGTTGTCTTTTGCTATCGGGGGGTTGGTGGTTGTCGTGGTTATCCTGATTTCTGTTTCTGGAATTTCAAATAGGTCCGGTGTCGATATGGAGAATGGAAGGAATCTGTTCTTTTCCTCCGAACCGACAGTTGCACAACTCAAAGATAATGCTTTCGGCGTACTTTCTGATCTTAATGTAGAGAAAAGTTCTTCTGATGAGGTTAATATGGAAAGCGTTCCGGCAGGCGCGGGCGGAGGCAGATATTCTACTCCTCCTGGCAATGCTGAATCCAAAATCGATTATCCTTTCGGGCCGATGTACTATTCTTATGTTTATGCGGGGGAGGAGATTGTTATAGAGCAAGAAAAAATGGATGTGTTCAGGAAGGTTCCAACAAGCGGTTCGGTCAAAGGAGGTAGTGTTACTGGTAGGATAAATTTTAATCTGTTTGATCTTGGCAAAGTTGGCGATGCAAATGTCGGTAATATAAGTTTTGTGGATAATTCTGATTTTGGTTATCGGACAGAGATAGATTTTACGAACGGTTCGGCATATATTTATAAAAATTGGGAAAAATGGCCTAATTATTATTCCACCACTTGTACTTCCGAAGGGTGCTATGAAACAGACCGTCCCTCTCTTTCAGACATTCCTGATGACGAAGTTATCGTAGCTGTCGCCAATGATTTCTTGTCGGGCTATGGGATAGATACTAGCATCTATGGCGAGCCGGAGGTCAATAGGGATTTTTTGATGTATTACAAAAATATTGAAGATGCGTATATCCCTGACGAAGTAACAGTCATATACCCGTTTCTTATCAATGACATAAAAGTCTACGAGGGCTATGGAAACATATCCGGACTGAATGTTAATTATGATGTGCGTAGTGGCAGGGTTTCGGCGGTCAACAATCTCACAGTCCAGAACTACGAGAGCTCCCTCTATGATACTGAACGGGATTTTGATAAAATAATAAACAGTGTGAACAGTCCTGATAGATCGAAGCCGGTGCTGTACGACGAGAGAACAGAGTCGGTAAAGGTGACTATTGAGCTGGATACTCCTTTTGTGGGACTGGAACATTTCTGGAGATATGATAAAACCGAAAATAAGAGTTATGAATATTTGGTTCCGGCACTCATATTTCCTGTCAAAAGTATTTCTGAAGACAATTATTATTGGAAAAAGAGAGTCATCGTGCCTATCATAAAAGATTTTATAAACCAATCTGATGGAGATCCGATCCGGATTATGGAGAAAACGGCAGTCGATACGGATGTCGATGCTGCTGTGAGCGAAGCGGTCGAGTGATTTCATTCATGTCTATAAAAAAGAAGGCCCGTTATGAGCGGGTTTTTTTTTATGCATTTTTCTGCTAGAATTTTGATATAATATGGAAATTTATGGAAGATAATAAATTGGGTAGTTTGAGAAAAGTTTTAGCAGATGAGGCTAATGAGAATCAAGCGAAAATTCTGCAGGGGTTTTTCAAAACAGGCAAGGGGGAATATGGCGAAGGAGATGTGTTTTGGGGGATAAAAGTCCCTGTACAGCGGATGATTGTCAGAGGTTTCTATGATTTAGAGTTCGGAGATGTGAAAAAGCTGCTTGAAAGTAAAATACACGAAGAAAGGTTCTGCGCGCTTCTTATCCTTATGAAAAAATACGAGCAAGGCGATGCGGACATGAGAAAAAATATCTTTGATTTTTATATAAGGAATTCAAAGAAGATAAATAATTGGGACTTAGTAGATGTCTCGGCTCCGAAGATTCTCGGCTATCATCTTTTGAATAAGGACAGGGGGGCGCTTTATGAACTTGCTAAGTCTGATAATCTATGGCAGAGGAGGATTGCGATAATAGCCACGCTTGCTTTTATCCGTAAAAACGATTTTGGAGATACCTTGAAGATTGCAGAAATTCTTCTTTTTGACGAGCACGATCTTATGCATAAAGCAGTCGGGTGGATGCTGCGGGAAGTGGGAAAGCGGGACTTGGCGGCAGAAGAAATCTTTCTGCTTAAATATCACAAAAAAATGCCAAGAACAATGCTTCGTTATGCGATTGAGCGGTTTGATAAAAAGGAACGAGAAAGTTATTTGGTAAAATAAAAAACAGGAAGATAGCTCTTCCTGTTTTTTATGGTTTTTTCTATTCTTTGTTCAAGCTCATGGAAATGGCGGCAATGTAGAGAGCGGCGATTCCCACAAAGGAATAAATCGCTCTGGAGATGAGAGACATGTCTCCAAACAAAGTAGCGACCAGATCAAAATCTAACAACCCGACCAACCCCCAGTTCAATGCTCCCACTAAAACGAGAACTAGGGCCAGCCAGTCTACTGCATTTAGCTTTTGCATATTTTTTGGTTATCAGTGGATTAATTAAAGAACTCGACCTTTTAGTCTTTTAATAATACATTTTTTCTCCATAAAAGTCAAAAAATAGGTAATTGTAATCGTGGATTTTCTGTGCTAAAATCATTCTGGTTTCTGGACTGGTTAAATAAGCTCAGTAATCAATAAAATGGATAAAAAATTCAAGAAGCTGTTTTTTTATGTCATGCGTTGGCAGCTTAGTACACCGATTTTGTATCTGGTTCTAGCTTGTCTGCCTTACGACAATCTGACCAAGACAGTAATTGCTAATTTCATCGGAGCGCTGGTGTTTTTTCCGGTAGATGAGATAATTTTCAAGAAGTAAACGCTTTTGGAAATAAAAAAGCATATTAAACCGTATTACGCCCTATGGAGAAAGATTCCTATATTGATTTGTTTTCTCAAAAGACTGATGAAGAGCTAGTAAAGATGGCTTTGGAAGATCAGGACTGTTTTTTGCATATAATAAAAAGATATGAGCGAAAATTGCTATCTTATATAGTAAGAATTTCCGGATTTTCCAAGGAAGATGCGGAGGATATTTTGCAAGAGGTTTTTATCAAGACTTATATCAACCTCAATTCTTTCGACGATCAGCTGAAATTTTCTTCTTGGATATATCGAATTACGCATAATGAAGTCATAAATAGCCATCGGCGAAAAAAGGCTAGGCCGCAGTGTGTGTTGGATTTGGATAACGATTTTCTCGCGAATCTTGCATCTGATATGAAGACCGATAAGGAGGTGGATGAAAATTATCTGAAAAAGAATATAGGAGAAATCCTTGGTCGTCTCAACGAGAAACATCGGGAGGTTCTGATTCTGCGGTTTTGGGAGGATAAAGACTATAAGGAAATTTCTGATATTCTGAAGAAACCAATGGGGACAGTTGCGACTCTGATCAGCAGAGCGAAAAAAAGTTTTCAGGAAGAATTGGAAAAGGAGAGTGTTAACTTATAAATATATGGAAAAAGATTTAAGTGCGAGTATTCTGGAGGAAATCAGAGGAAAAAAGATTCAGCCGAAATCTAGGTGGCGTTTTATTCTTAGGGAATATGTAGTCTGGCTTGTGTTTTTTGTGAACATATTTTTCGGGTCGCTTTCCGTGGCCGTGGTTTTGTATCTTGTCGGGGTCAGCGATTGGGGGCTTTATCATATGCTTGGAAATAATCCTTTGGGGCTTGTCTTGGTGACATTGCCCTACTTCTGGCTTCTGGCATTTTTAATATTTCTTCTTGTAGCTTACTATTATTATGAACATACGAAGACGGGGTATCGCTATGGATTCATAAAAATCGTATTGTTAAATATTTTATTGTCTTTTGTTTTGGGCGCCGGATTATATGCAATCGGGGCAGGAGAGCAAGCAGAAATCGAGTTTGCCAGAAGGGCGCCTTTCTATAAGGATATGAAAGTTCGGCAGAATCAGATATGGAATAGGCCGGAAGAGGGTATAATTCTGGGAGTGATTAAAGAGGTGGATATAGAAAATGGGCAATTCTTTCTTAAGGATCTGTCTGGGGGATCTTGGTTGGTTGAAGCTTCTGGTGCAAAGATGCATGGCGGGGTTACGATTGAGCGGAATTTTGATGTCAAAGTATTCGGAGAGAGACAGGAGGAGCAAATATTTATTGCTAAGGATATATTTCCGTTTATGGACAAAGTGGATTTTAGTCCGAGGTCGGTAATTATAGAGATTGTGCCAAAGCATGATTTCTCGGGGTCGTGAAATAAAAAAAATCAGCATGCGTATTATACGGTGTAAGAGTGGCGTCTTAAAATCACTAATAATATAAAATCTATGAAGAATAAAAAAATCATCGGGATAACCGCCTTTTCGATCCTTATGGGATCGGCTATCTTTTCTGCCAATGCTTCATCCAGTCGCTTTTCTGGAATGAGGGAAAAATGTAATCTTTCTGAGGAAACTCGGCAGAGCATCGATGCAGCCATCCAGAACGGTGACTATGATAAATGGAAAAGTCTGGTCGAGAGTGTCGGAGGTGATAGAATCTCAGGTGCTACGGATAAGGACACTTTTGCTGTCATTATTGAAGCCTACAAACTTAAAGAAAGCGGAGATTTGGAAGGAGCAATTTCTCTCCTAGAGGAAAATGGTGTTCAAAAAAAGATGTTTTTTTCGCGTGGGGACATGGTTCAATCTAAAGACTGTGGAGATTGTCTTAGAGACGACGGGCAACGAGGAGATATGATGGAAGTTTTTGAAAGCGGAGACTATGAAACCTGGAAAGTTCTTATGGAGCAGAGAGGTGGCGGGAAAATTCTAGAGATTATAAATGAGGAGAATTTTTCAAAGTTTGCCGAAGCAAAAATTTTGCAATCAGAGGGAAAAAATGATGAGGCGAAGACTATCTTGGATGAGCTGGACTTTCCTTTTCAAGAGAGGCGGGCGAGGGAATTTTCTGGGGTACGGAGAGGGAAGTGAGATTTTTCCTGACATAGATAAGACAGCTCTTTTGTAGGGCTGTTTTTTTGTTTTTATTGACTTATCAAATGCTCTTGGTATTATATAGAATATAAATAAATAAAAGCTATCAAATGATGTTCTCTGGAAAAGTCTTAGGCATTCAGGAATCGTTTCTAAATAAGTGGGATTCTGATGTTAAATATAAAATTGCAGAGGGGAAGAGTGTTTTGCAGTTCAACCTGGGGCAGCCGGATTTTGCTTGTCCAGAATTTGTAAAAGAAGCGATAAAGATTGTAAACGGAAAAGATAAAAATAATTTTTATAATCACACGGGCGGGACGGATAAACTTCGTTTTTTGCTCGCAGACCTGCAGAAAAAGACTTTTGGGCTGGAATATAATAAGGAGGAGGTGATTGTGACCAATGGGGCCAAGGAGGCGCTATTTTTGGCCTTTGCGGCGATTTTAAATGGCAACGACGAGGTAATCGTCGTGGCCCCTCATTGGCCGACCTATGTTGAACAGGTCAAATTTTTTGGAGGCCTTCCTGTGGTGGTGGATATTACTAATAACTTTGGTCTCAATATTGAGGCGATAAAAAAAGCTGTTAATGAGAATACCAAGGCAATAGTGATAAACAACCCTAACAATCCCGTAGGGATGATATATGGGCGGGAGGATATTGGGGAAATCGTAGAGTTGGCTGAAAAACATAATCTTATAATTATTTCAGATGAAGTTTATAATTCTACTGTTTTTGACGGAAAAAAACACATTTCTGTCGCTGATTTCCCAGGGGCTAAAGAGCGAGCAATAGTGATTGATGGCTTTTCTAAAACACTTTCTATGACAGGTTATCGGCTGGGTTTTGCCTTTTCTTCTCGGGAAATAATCGACAATATGATAAAAGTTAAGAGTAATATCAATGGGAATACTAATTCTTTTTTTCAAATGGTCGTCGAGGAAGTGCTGGCAAATCATTTTGAGGATTATCTCAGATTCGTTGATATGGCAAAGGGTGAATATTTAAAAAGGAGAGATTTTTTGTGTGAAAGTCTAGATGGTATGAAGATGGAATATAAAAAGCCGGAGGGAACCTTCTACTTGTTTGCTAAGATACCTAAGGGGTTTGATATGGGATCACGAGAGTTTGTTGAGTCCCTTCTCGAGAAAACAGGCATTGCTGTCGCTCCGGGTATTTTTTTTGGAAAGAGCTTCGATAATTATTTCAGGATTTCTTTTGGAACCTCAATGGAAGATATTGTAGAGGGAGTTAAGAGAATGAAGAAGTTTTTGGAAGAAACCAGGCATTGACATGAAATAATAATTTGGCTACAATAGCTTTATAAATTGAAAATTATGAATTACAACATAAGCAACTGGTTTTTCTTTTATTTTAGCCGTCATTTGAGATAGGTCGCTTTTGCCGTAGTTTATAACACGAAAAACAGCCTGTCTCAAGAGGCTGTTTTTTTATGTGCTTAGTTTCGAGCTTTCGTCTTGTAACGGACGAAAATTCGGAAGTAAGCTCATAGGGAGTTTTACTCAAGTTTGCAGTTCATTGACATTTCACAAACATTTCGTATGGAACAGAAACAAAAATAAAAAGGAGTGAACGAAAAATGTCAGGAAAAAAAATAAAAGCAAAAGGTTCTCCGCTCAATGAGTTGAATGCAAAGATTTTGGAGCTTATTATTGGCGGTCAAACAGTGATAAGATTAAATGTAGGCGAGCCCCATGTAACTACTCCTCTTTTTTTGATAGAGGCTGGAGCAGAAGCCTCGAAGATGGAATCCAATAACGGCTATACTTTTGTTGAAGGTGCTATCGAGATTAGAGAGAGCATAAGTGAATTTGTTTATAAGATGTTCACTCTGGAATATTCTCTCGATGAGATTATTTTTACCAGCGGTGCAAAACAGGGTATAGACCTGGCAGTTGCGGCGACATTGGCCGATCAAGAAACTAAGCCAGGTTACGAAATTATAATTTTTGCCTCTGATTGGCCGACTTATAATGCGATAATTCGCGCTCATGACGGCATACTTGTATTGGTCGGCCCGAATGAGGATTTTTCTTTACCGCTTGCAGAAATAAGAGCAAAAATTACCAAAAATACCAGGGCTATCATAATAAATAGCCCGAATAATCCTACGAGTGTCATATGGAGCAATGAGGAGCTGGGGGAACTTGCTCAGCTTGCTATTGAACATGACTTTATCGTAATTTCAGACGAGGTTTACAACACGATCATTTTGGAAGGCGAGATGCCGGTCTCCATTGCCAGTTTTAAGGGGATGAAAGAGCGGACAATCATAGTCAATAGTTTTTCCAAGATGTGGGCAATTCCTGGCTGGCGCGCAGGCTTTGTACTTGCGATAAATGCAAAATGCAGGGATATGATAGCCGCAAAGAGCAATATTGACGGGAATTCTTGTTCGCTGCTCCAATTCATTATCAAAGCGGCGATAGATAATCATTTCGAAGATTCTCTGGCTTTCATAAAGAAAAGCAACGAAGAATATAAGAAAAATAAAGATTATATCTGTGCGTTCTTTGATCTTTGGGGTATAGAATATGTGCCGCCGAAGGGAGCCTTTTATGTATTTGTAAAATTACCGAAGAAATTCGGTGTTAATTCTGAGGAATGTTCAGAGATTCTGCTTCAAGAAGGGCTTGCAGTCGCTCCAGGGATCATCTTTGGAGAGACTTGTGATGATTATATTAGGATATGTTTTGCGACCACCACAGAAGAGCTTATAAAAGCTATGAATATAATAGAAAAATTGTTTATCCAAAAGGGGGTAGTTAAAATTGAATGAGACGCTTATCGTAAGAAAGGACAAGTCTAAAGATCTAAAAAAAGTGCTTAGAGAAATCAGCTCTATGCTGGATACGCATTTCAGCATGGATATTCTCAACGAAACAAAAGGATATTTTCTGGTAAATATCAAAGAATTCGGCTGGAAAGTCAGGTTGGAAAAGGTTTTGAACTTTCTTTCGAGGATCGAAACTCTTGAAAATATCAAAGTTAGAAAAACAGATGTGACAGGAGAAGTCTCTTTAGTGGACGACCGGAATTGGATGGAAGTTGTTCTTTGTGAAGGGGTGGCTTTTGAGGAGGTGCGGGAAAAATTCTTGCAGATGACAAGTCCTTTCAGTACCAGAACGAATATATGGAAGAAAGATAAAATCATTATTCAGGATCTGAAAGGCATCGATTTCTTCGAAGCTATAGTTATCTTAAAAAATATATTGGATTTTACTAAGTTATCCTTAAAAACAGAAGAAATCAATCAGAAAAGTTTTCGGATGAATAATGTAGCTCAACCGAATCATCTTGCTTTTATGGGCTGCGAAGAAGAAGCAACGATGACAGCTGACTGCGAAAAATGAACTTAATAGAAAAATAATAAAAAACATAGCTTTTATGCGGTTAACGCGAGCTATGTTTCTTTTTTTGTCTCGATTTTATTTAGTTACTACCAAAAAACTGGTAAAATTGAATTTGAGGTCTTGCACGCCTTTTTCGAGGATTTCGAGGTTGTAGAGCTTCGCGCAGCTTTCTGGGGCTAGAACAGCTGTATCGTCAGTTAAAACGCCTTCCGAGAGATCTTTGGCGGCTTTGGCGGTGTCGTCGCGTTGTTCAATGGCGGCAGAAGGCCAACTTCTTTTGATATACATCTTACACTGTTTGATTGCCTGGTCGTGAGAGGCGATAGTCTTGATATCTTCTTTCTTAATGCCGGGTTTTACAAGCAGGCAATGGATTACCGGTATTTCAAAAAGCTCCTGGATGTTGAAAATATATCGACTCATGGCGTATACGCTTTCAATAACTATGCCTCCGTTGGAATTTTCGATAGGGAATATTCCGAGGTTGATTTTTTCTTTTTTGAGGGCGCTGAGCACATTTTCGACTGAAATTAGATATTCAAGTTTGTAATCTTCTATTTTTTTATTGCGGCAATATTCCTTGGCGGCCTGTTCGGAGAAGCTTCCGATAGCGCCGGAAACGCCGATTATTTTTTCTTCCATAATTCGTCATTTATCTTGTTAAGTTCTGTGAGAAATTTTTTTCTTGTTTTCTCCGCATAAGGATTGAGCGTCTGCATATCCATAAAAAGTTCTTTGGAATCGTCTTTGACTTCGTTGATTATATTTCTGAGCCTTTTTGCGGATGGGGTGGTAAATTTGAAATCTTCAAATGGGATGGTCTTCGCTGCGGCGCGTGAGAAGAAGTGAGTAAGAGCTTGTGTGTATGCCATTATCTCGTCATGCTTTTGCGGTGTCGTTTCTGTGATTTTTAGCCCCATTTTTTTAAAAACCGTCTCTATCTTTTTAAAATCTTCATCTTTTATTCTTGCCGGGCAGAGGACTATTTCTAGTCCTTTTATGCCGTCTTTGCCGCTCTGTGGGCCGAAAAGGGGATGGGTTCCCAGGATTTGGACATCTTTCGGCAATTTCTTTTTCATTTCCTTGATGGGAAATATTTTTACAGAACATATATCTATTATGATTTGGTCCTCGTGAGTATTTTTCTTGATTGAATCAAGAACTTGCGATATTTGCGAGATAGGCATCGATAACATAATGATGTCCTGCTCACATACTTCTTTCAAGGTAGAATTTTTGACACTAAGCTTTTTTGCGACTGCGTTTTTGTCAGTTTTGCTCGTTATATAAATATCTTGGAAAAAAGGTTTTAGATATGGAATAAAGAACTCGGAGAACTGACCGATTCCGATAATGCCTAAAGTTTTCTTATTATTTTTCATATACTATTTTTTGTTCTGCTCTTTATAAAATAAGAGTGCCGTAAGGAGCCAGAAAAATAAGATAATGATTAGAAATCCTCCAGTTAAATCAGAAGGTTTCTTCGCAAACGATATAAGATTATGGGTAAAAAAGATAATGAAAATTAAGAATACCCCGATTTTGATTTGTTTTGGTGACTCGTTTTTCTGTTTCATTTCCATTTCTTATAAATTATATTATATTACTTTTCAAACTTACATTCCTTGTTTGAGCAAATCTGTTTTTCTTTGGCGGCGAAGACCATCAGGCTCTCGCACTTGGGACATTTATCGCCGGTCGGTTTCTGCCAGAGGGCGAATTTGCAATCGGGATAGTTGTTGCAAGCATAAAAGGTTCGTCCTGCCTTGGATTTCTTTTCAACAATGTCGCCTTTGCCGCACTCTGGACATTTGGCGCCGGTCGGTTTGGCCATAGACTTGATATTTTTACATTCCGGATAACCTGAGCAGCCCAAGAAAGCTCCGAAGCGTCCGCGTTTGACGGCCATAGGTTTGCCACATTTGTCGCATACTTCATCGGAAAATTCTTCGATAAGTTTTTTTTCTTCACCCATCGGTTTGGTGGTTTTGCAAGTCGGATAGTTGGTACAGGCCATAAATTTGCCGAAGCGGCCCAGTTTGATAATCATCGGTGAGTCACACTGAGGACATTTCTCGTCCGTTTTTTCTTCGGTGACAACTTTTTTGTCGATTTCTTTTTCTTTGGCATTTAGATTGTCGATGAAGGGATTATAGAATTCTCTCATGAGTTTTCTCCAATCTTGTTCGCCCTCCGCCACTTTATCTAAATCTTCTTCCATTTTAGCGGTGAATTTAATATCAACAATTTTGGGAAAATGTTCGACCAAAAAGTCATTGACGATGAACCCGATTTCTTCCGGTGCCAATCTTTTTTCTTCTTTCTTTACATAGCCGCGGTCCTGGATAGTGCTGATGATGGGCGCATAAGTTGAAGGTCGACCGATGCCGAATTCTTCCATGGCTTTAATCAATCCAGATTCATTATAGCGCGCCGGCGGTTGGGTAAAATGCTGGTCGGCGATAATTTTGAGGAGCTTGAGTTCTTCTTTCTCTTTGAGTTCTGGAAAAGTGACTTCTTCGCTTTTGATCGGATATACTTTTAAAAATCCTTCAAATTTGATGGTTGAGCCGCTGGAGCGGAGCGTATATTTGCCGGCTAAAATTTCTATAGTCGTAAGGTCGCTTATGGCGCTTGCCATTTGTGACGCGACCATCCTCTGCCAGATAAGAGTGTATAATTTATATTGTTTCGGATCTAGAAATTCTTTGATGCTTTCCGGCGTTCTAGAAGGGTCGGTGGGGCGGATAGCTTCATGAGCTTCCTGCGCGCCTTTGGATTTGGTTTTGAAATGCCGTTCCTCGGCGAATTCTTTACCGAAATGATTGGTTATATAATTCTTTGCCGTTTCAACAGACTCTTTGCTGAGGTTTAGAGAATCGGTCCTCATATAGGTGATAAGACCGACAGCGCCTCCCTTACCGAGTTGGATTCCTTCATAGAGCTGCTGCGCAATCATCATCGTCTGTTTGGCGCTATATCCCAAGCGGTTGCCCGAAGCCTGTTGGAGCGTACTGGTGGTAAATGGCGGCAGGGGATTTTTTTTCGTTTCTTTCTTATCTATCTTCTCAATGATATAATTTTCTTTTTCAAGTTCTGCCTTAATCGCGTTGGCTTGCTTTTCGCCCTTTATATCCAGCTTTTTTAGAGCTTTGCCTTCAATTTTGACTAATTTTGCCAAAAAATTCGCGTCTCGGTCTTTTTTAGAAAGATCGGCATTAACTTCCCAATATTCATCCTTTATAAAATTCTGGATTTCTCTTTCGCGTTCGACAATAAGTCTGACTGCGACAGACTGTACTCTTCCGGCAGAGAGGCCATAGCGGATTTTTTTCCACAAAAATGGCGATAGTTTGTATCCTACGAGACGGTCGAGAATTCTGCGCGCCTGCTGGGCGTCGACTAAATTTAGGTCAAGTTGGCGAGGATTTTCTAATGCCGCTAGAATGGCACCTTTGGTAATCTCGTGAAAAACGATGCGTTTATATCCTTTTTTACTTTTGCTTTTTCCCGTAATGTCTATATCCAGAATCTGCGCCAAGTGCCAGGCAATCGCTTCTCCTTCGCGGTCTTCATCGCTTGCTAGTATGATTTCGTCAGACTCTTTGGCGAGTTTTTTAAGCTCACTGGCAATCTTTTTGCTCTTGGGACTGACGACATATTCCGGCTCAAAGTCCTTATCAACTTCCACTCCTAGTTTACTTTTAGGAAGATCTCGCAGGTGTCCGAAAGAAGATCTGACTTCATAATTTTTGTCTAGAAATTTTGAAATCGTTTTCGCTTTGGTAGGGGACTCAACGATGATAAGTTTTTTTGACATATGTATAAAAATAAATTGCTGAAAGTTCTTATGACATTTTTACTTTACCTTTTTGGGGCGAGAGTGTCAACTCGATATGTGATGAGAGAAAAATTATAATAAATCTCTAGTATTTGTCAGAAACGAAAGATTTTGATTGACAAATTCTATGGATTATTTATATTGGATGTAAAAATAAAATACTAAAAAAATGTGATAAATTTGAACAGGAGATGAAAAGTTGAGCTTGTTAATCGTTATTATTTTTGTGGTAGGATGTATACTTTCTTTCTGGCTAGGTAAAGAACAAGAGCGCAAGAATAATATCGAGGAGGATAAAATAAGGAAAATAGGTGAAATAGAAGAAATAAAAGAGACAAAAGAGATAGATCCAGAACTGTATGAGTTTTTTGAAAAACTTATTAATCGGGCTTCTAATACAAAAAGCGATAATCTCGCAAATCTAAGCGTTCTTGTTGCAGAGATTAGAAATAAATTTCCAGAATTTGGAAAATGAATTAGGCGGATTTATCCGGCCTTATTTTTTTATATATCGCATCCCGCCGATGTCGCGAATCATTCCTTTCATTTCCATAAGAGTGAGAAGTGATGACAGGCTGGCGGTTTTTATTTGCGTCTTGGCGGCAAGTTTGTCGATGTGAAGCGCTTCGTCGAAGGAGAGATTGTTCAAAATCAGTTCTTCCTCAGGACTGTCGGGGATGATTTTTCTGGCTTCGCGGATCTCGGAGTTTGTTTCAAAGTTGAACTCTTCTAAAATATCCTCCACTTTGCAGGCGGATTTGGCGCCCATTTTGATGAGGCTGTTGGTGCCTTCGGAATTTTTGGAATAGATGTTTCCCGGCACAGCGAAGACTTCGCGGTTTTGTTCCAGAGCGAAGCGGGCGGTGTGGAGCGAGCCGGAGGTTTGTGAAGCTTCGATAACCAATACGCCCTTAGATAGTCCGCTGATGATGCGATTGCGGGCGGGGAAATTCTGTTTGAGCGGGGGAGTCCCGATCGGATATTCACTGAGGACGCATCCGCAGTTTGCGATTTCTTGCGCGATTTGGCGGTTGGATGATGGGTATATGCTTCTTTCGTCGATGCCGCTACCAAGGACGGCCAGGGTGCGAGTTTTAGCCTTTAGGCATTCGCGGTGAGTAATCGTGTCCACGCCATAAGCCATTCCGCTGGCGAGCGTTACGCCGTTTTGTGAAAGCTGCCGCGCAAAATCTTCGGCCACTCTTCTTCCGTAGTCTGAGATCTTGCGCGAGCCGACGATGCCGATGCAAAATTCGTCGGGAATCATTTCGCCTTTCACATATAACATCGCCGGAGCGGAAGAAATTTCCAGGAGATTTTTGGGATAGGAACTTTCATTCTTCGTAATAATTTTTATATTTTCTTTTTCTAATTTTTCAAACTCGGCATCGGGGTTTATATTTTTTCTAGCATCCACAATTCTCTCGATGATTTTTTCTTCAAGGCCTGATTCCTTGAATTCAGAAAAAGTTGCCTCCCACGCGATTTGCATGGATGGAAAATGGGCAAGGAGCTTACGAAAGCGCACCGGGCCTATTTGCGGCATTAGATTGAAAGCATTGTAATATTTCTTGTCAGGGGTTGACATATTTATGAATGTATGATAGGATGAGCAGTTGTTGGAAAAAACTGATAGGTTTTGGCCATAAACAACTAGAAAATCATTTCTATTGTTCACTATCCTGTTTATGAGCGCGAAAGTAAAATCATCCCTCCTAGATATTTTCGAGTAGCTGCAAATTAAGGCAAAATTTCACGTAAATTGTGCTTTAAGCTCATAATCAGGATAGTGTACGATAGTCAATAAAAAGAAAAGGGCTTATCTTAAGTAAGCTCTTTTTTTACGGTTTCAATCACGCCATCTAAAGCACCCGTTATCGCTTCAGATTCTTTTTTTGTGAAAGTCCCTAATACGAATTTTTCTGTCGGAATTTTGCGATCTTCAATCTTTATACCGACCCTGATCCTCTTGAAGTCCTTCGAATCTAGGAAGTCTATGATTGACTGTACCCCCTTGTGTCCGGCACTGCGACTCCCTGACCCCGTACGAAATTCTCCGAGTGCGATGTCTAAATCGTCGTGAATTACTATCAAATCATCAATTCCTGCCTTATAAAAATTCATCATTTTCTGGACAGTGCGACCGGAAGAATTCATAAAAGTTTGTGGTTTTATCAGAAAGATTTTTTCAGCAGCTATTTCTCCTTGAGATATTTCTGCCTCAAACTTTTCTTCGGTTTTGAAATCTCCAAAGTCGTAAATTTTTGTAATCTTATCAAGTGCCATAAAGCCGACATTGTGTCTGGTTTTTTCGTATTCTTTTCCAGGATTTCCGAGTCCGACGATCATTTTCATATTAAAGTATTATTTTTATATTTTGTTACCTAAAATCCTTTACCGAGTATGATGACGAAATCCGCTCTTGAATCTAGGGTTTTACTTATTTTTTCCTGGGCGCTGAATTTTTCCAGAAGGAATGAGAGGGTCTCGGCTTTTTTGCAATCCTGCGTGCGATATATTTTGACGCCGTTGAAATCTGGCGGGTCTATATTTATCGAATTTATTATGCGAAACCCCATATTTTCCAAATCTTGGGCGATTATATTGGCAAGGTCGGGGGAATCAGTGCCGTTGCGTATTTCAATTGTTGCGCTTTCTTCGCGGATGGTTTTTGCTGTTTTCTCAGGAAGTTGCATCTCAAACAGGTTTTTTCCGATCTCTGCAGCTATTTCGGCGTCTTTCACTCCTAAAGTATATCCTAGTCCGACATATATTCTTTCCAGATAATTTTGCGTGTTGACGGTCTGGGCGGTGAAATTGTTGCTTCTTATTTCTTTCAGGACTTGATAGAAACGCGGTATTTCTCTCAATTCGATATCAGTCTCCATATTGTCGGAAAGGGAGATAAAAATATCACGGAAGGTCATGATGTCCATCTGGGAATATTTTTCATAGACCTTTTGACGGAAGGCTTTGATTATTTCCTGTTGTCGTTTGATGCGATCAAAATCTCCCATCGTGCTGTGACGCGATCTGGCGACTTTGAGTGCTGTGGCTCCGTCCAGGTGGTGCCAGCCCTTTTTGATATAAAAAGGGTCATAGCCTCTGTTGAAATCGGGATAGGCCGGGTCGTTGATATCATTTTCCAAATAAACATCGACGCCACCCATCAGGTCGATAATCTTGATAAAACCGTCAAAATCCAACTGAACATAATAATCAATCTTAAGTCCAGAGACTTCTTCGACGACACCTTCGAGTAATTCGATTCCGTTCTGTTTTTTACTTTTGTCTCCCAATGCTTTGATGGCGTTGATTTTGTTCTTAATTTCTTCGCCTTCAACTTCTACATACAGATCCCGAGGAATAGAAAGCAGCGCCGCCTCGCGGGTCTGCGGTTTTATGCTGGCTATCATTATAGTGTCTGTGAGTTCTCCGCCGCTATGTCCTTCTCCACCGATTCCCAGAAGGAGGATATTGATTTGGCCGTTTTCTTCTCCTTGGAGAGATTCGCTGGGGTTTATGATCATCTCGCTGAATTGTTTCACTATCGATATGCTATCGTTTTTTCCGTTGGAAAAGATTTTACCGCTCGCCATCATAAACTCATAAAGAAACGCCGACAAGAAAACGGCAATTACTATAAAAAATAGCGCAAAAATTTTTAGGACTTTTTTCTTGTTCATTTTTCTTTTCTCGTGTGAATTTAACCGTTGATTTTATTTTATATCATACGAACTAAAGTGTCTATTGACGGCGCAGTTTTCGGGGAGGGGTAACAAGTTTCGTGGCGGGTTTCAATTCCGATGTTTTTAAGTTCGCTCCAGATCTTGATTTTGAGGTATAATCTATAATTATAGGGGCAGAAAACTCTTCCAAAAAAAATTGTAGATATGGATTTTGCTTTCTGGCGGGGACAATCAAATCAACGCGGCGTGTGAAGTCTGTGGAAGCGGGTTTTTAATATCTATTCCTGTTGTTTGACTTGGCCCTCCAAAAGTTATATCATAAACTCGTAAAATCTAAAAATAAATCAATGGATATAGAAAACAAGAAGATTGCTGATATAAAGCCTGCAGGGGAAAAAAAGAGCGATGTTCAGTTCGTATCGGACTTTAAGGACGAAAAGATAGGCATAGACGATAGTGGCGATCTTATGAATAAACTCAAGAATTTTCTAGACCTTTCTTTTGAGACAATAAGGGTTGTAATAGTCAGTCTGGTTATAATTTTTGTCGTGCGTTCGTTCGTGCTTCAGCCTTTTTTCGTCGATGGTGCGAGTATGCAGCCGAACTTTCATGATGGAGACTATCTGATTGTGAATGAGATAGGCTATCGTTTGGAAAACCCTGAGAGAGGAGATGTCATCATTTTCCGTTACCCCGGAGACCCTAGTAAGTTTTTCATCAAAAGAGTCATCGGACTTCCGGGTGAAACAGTCGAGATAAGGGCTGGTGTGATCAAGATATATAGCGATGAAAATCGGGATGGGTTCGTTTTGGACGAGAGCGTATATTTGCAGGAAGGAACCGTGACTTCGGGAAATGTTTTTGAAACGCTGAGCGAGGGGGAGTATTATGTCCTTGGAGACAATCGTTCTGCCAGCTCCGATTCGAGGATCTGGGGAAAACTTGAAAATCGTTTCATTATCGGCAAGGCATGGGTCAGGGCCTGGCCTTTCGATAATTTTGCCGTCTTTGACGGAGAAGAATATCAAAATTAATTTTTGCAGTCTATGAATATAATTGCCATTTGTGGTAGTCCTCGTCGCGGGAATACCGAGTTCGCTTTAAAGAAACTTTTGACTAAGGCAGGTGAGTTAGGGCATAAAACCGAGCTGATTCTTCTTAGGGAAAAGAAGGTTGAACATTGCAGGGGGTGTTTGTCATGTGATGATACCGGAAAGTGTCCGATTTTGGACGATATGAATTCAATAACGGAGAAGATGGTCGCCAACGATCTTATCGTTTTTGGGAGCCCTAATTATTTTAATAATGTTTCCGGGCTGATGAAAGATTTTTTTGATAGATTGAATCCTGCTTATGGGAATAAAAAATTAGATGGGAAAAAAGCAGTTGTGTTGTTTGTGGGAGATGAAGTAAGAAATATCGATAAGGCGTTGGTTGTTGTCGAGTCTCTTACAAATTCTTTGGGGATAAGTATAATAGGCGACTTATATCTAAACGCTAAAGACGCCCAAGGTCTTGAGAATGATCCGGAGAGCGTTAAGAAGATAGACGATTTTGTGGTGAGCATACTAAGTTAAAATTTTAATAGAAAATCATTATGCCTCGAGTTAAAAAAGAAGAGCAGGTAGAGAAGAAACCAAGAAAGAAAGCTAAACCGATTCAGACGGTCAAAGGAATGAAAGATATCCTTCCTCCGGAGCAGTTCATCTGGGATTACATTTTGCATAATTCACGCAAGATATGCCAAGATTTCGGATTTGGGAGAATCGAAACTCCTATTTTGGAAAACACCGATCTCTTCAAACGCGGAGTCGGACAGGCGACGGATATCGTTGAAAAAGAAATGTTTTCTTTTGAGACTCAAGGCGGGGATAATGTCACCATGAGGCCGGAGGGTACGGCGGGGGTTGTTCGGTCGTACATCGAGAACGGTATGAGCAGGTGGTCGCAGCCGGTCCGTCTTTATTATGAAGGTTCGATGTTCCGCTATGACAAGCCGCAGCAGGGAAGATTTCGGGAATTCCATCAGTTCGGAGCGGAAGTTTTCGGAGAAGAGGGTTCTGCCATAGATGCTCAGATAATCTATCTTGCATGGAAGATTTTTCAGAAGCTCGGACTTAGAGATGTTTCAATTCAGATCAATAGTATCGGCTGTCCGACTTGCAGGAATAAATACAAAAAGCTTTTGACGGATTATTATGATATGAAAATCAACAAGCTTTGTGTCGATTGTAAGAGAAGATTGGAAAAGAATCCGATGCGGCTTTTGGATTGCAAGGAAGAAAAATGTTTGCAGGTGGCGGCGGGCGCTCCGCAGATCATCGACAATCTTTGTGATGATTGCAATACTCACTTCAAGAGTGTCTTGGAATTTTTGGATGAGCTGGAGATTCCTTATGTTTTAAATCCGTCTTTGGTGAGAGGTTTGGATTATTATACTAGGACTGTCTTTGAAATATGGGCCGACGGAGACGAGGGCGAATCGAGACAGGCGGCTCTAGGTGGTGGTGGAAGATATGATGGGCTGGTAGAACTTTTGGGAGGCGAACCGACTCCAGCTGTGGGATTTTCTTTCGGCGTGGAAAGGGTTGCAGATAAGGTTATGAAAATGGGATTGGATCTGGAACCGAAGGTTGTCAAAGATGTGTTCTTGGTGCAGCTTGGCGATATGGCAAGAAAAAAAGTTATGAAGATTTTTGACAAGCTAGTAGACAATAACATTTTAGTCGGAGAGTCGCTTGGCAAAGGAAGTATCAAATCTCAACTCAGAACCGCCAACAAGGTCAGGGCGAAATTGGCACTGATTGTCGGGCAGAAAGAGGCAATAGACGGCACTGTAATTATCAGAGATATGGACAGTGGAATGCAGGAAACTGTGATTTTAGAAAATATTGTCGAAGATGTCAGGAGAATGCTTAAAGGGTAGTGGCTGACTCGTGTTATTGGGGTGAGTAAAGTAATGCGATTATCTATATGTATTTTTTGAGTAATATTTTTTGATGATATATAAAATATGGATTGTCTTTTTTGCAAAATAGTAAAAGGAGAGATTCCGTCTGATAAAGTTTATGAGGACGAGCTGGTTTTTGCTTTTTATGACATCCATCCGATTGTACCGGTGCATGTTTTGATTATTCCGAAGAAACATATCGAGTCTATAAACGATGTCACTGAAGAAGATGCGGAAATTATGGGTAGAATGATTTTTGTGGCTAAGAAAATTGCTAAAGAAGTCGGTGTCGCGGAAGGCGGATATAAATTATTAATACGAACTGGCCGGAATGGCGGACAGGAAGTCCCGCATATCCATATACACCTTCTGGGTGGCGGACAGATGAGAGAGGGAATTGGTCTTGCAAGATGATTTTTGTTTGAAGTTAGGTGAAAAAACCAGGAGGAGTATGATTACGCATGCCCTTGCCAAGATGTTTATTTTCTGTTACACTGAAAGAGTTTTTAAAATACTAAAATATCACATTGGAGGTGATGAAATATGATCGAAGTCAAAAGAAAAGACAATGAGAGCATTGGAAGTCTTTTAAGGCGTTTTTCAAAAAAGATCCAGCAAAGCGGGCTGCTTTTGCAGGCCAGAAGTTCCCGATTCGTGGAGAAAGAAAAAAGCCGAACAGAAAGAAGAAAAAGCGCTCTTAGAAGAAATGAAATTGTTTTTCAAAAGGAAAAAGACAGGAAACTGGGTAAGCTTGAAGAAGATCTCAGATTCAAGAAGTAGTCTTCTCGGGTGATTTTATAATTTTATTTCGCTTATGAAAATAGAAGAGAAAATCAAGGAAGACCTAAAAGCTGCGATGAAAGGCGGTGATAAATTCAAGGTAGAGGTACTGAGAGGTATCAATTCCAACATCAAGAATGAAATCATAAGTAAGCAGAAAACTCTTGAAGACGGTGATGTGGTTGCGATTGTAAAGAAAAATATCAAGAGCAGAAAAGATTCTATTGAGCAGTTTTCAAAGGGCGGAAGAGAAGATCTCGCGGAGAAAGAAAAGGCAGAGGTGGCAGTTCTGGAAGAGTATATGCCTGAGCAGATGGGGGAATCCGAGGTTGAGTCTATCGTCAAAAAAGTAATCGCCGGAATGAACGATACTGAAGTCAAAAACTTCGGTTTGGTTATGAAAGCTGTTATGAAAGAGGCTGAAGGCAAAGCAGATGGAAATCTTGTCAGCGGAATCGTAAAAAAGACTTTGATCGGATAGGTCGAAGCTTTTTTATGTTTAAAGCGTTAGACAGGAAAATTCTCAATAAGGTTTTTTAATTTATTTCATGAGATGAGCCTCTTAATCAGAAATTTTACAAAGAAGAAAATTGATGGCAGGTCTTTGGAAATCGTGATGGAAAAAGTTTTCAAGGAGGAAAAATTTTGCGGTAAGGCTGAAGTCAGCCTGGTTTTTGTCGGCGAGAAGAGGATAAGAGATATCAATCGTGAATATCGTGGCGTCGATAGGGTGACTGATGTCATTTCTTTCGAAGGCGAAGGCGGGGGATTTGTGGGTCCGCAAGATGGGGTAGTTTATCTGGGGGAAATTTTTATATGTATCAAGAGGGCGGAGAGGCAGGCGCGTGAGAAGAAACATTCTTTGAAAAAAGAGATAGATATACTTTTTGTGCACGGGCTTTTCCATCTACTCGGATATGATCATATAAGTGACAAAGATTATGGTATAATGAACAAGAAAGAAACCGCGGTTCTGAAAATGTTGTATAAATAAAAAATATGCCAAAATTGAAGAGATTTATAAAAAGTTTAAAGCACGCTTTGAACGGACTCAGGTATGCGATGAGAGAGTCGAATTTTCAGATAGAAATTTTTCTCGGTTGTGGGGCGATGTTTATGGCTTTTGTGTTTAATATTTCTGGTTGGGAATCAGCTGTACTCATATTGACGATTCTATTGGTGCTGGTACTGGAAATAATCAATACGATTTTTGAGAGAATGATCGATATACAGAACCCGCGCATGCATCCCTATGCGAAGGTCGTGAAGGATATGATGGCGGGCGCAGTGCTGCTTGCTTGCTTGGGGTCACTGCTCGTCGGAGCGGTCATTTTTCTACCATATTTAGGGATGGGGTAATATTTTTTAAAGACCCTTTTTGTTTTTTAAAAAATATACTATAATGGTTATGAGGTGCTGTTTTTTCTTTTTTTCAAATTTTCAAATAAAAAGTTATCTTTAAACAAAAGGCTTCATGTCAAAAGAAAACATAATCATAGGACTTGATCTCGGAGCAGGTCAGGTAAGAACCGTTGTAGCTCAAATTCAGGGAGATGATTCTAGTCCGCTTGTCCTCGGTGTAGGAGTGGTGCCTTCTTGTGGAATTAGTAATGGTGTCATTGTTGATATCGAAGATACGATTAACGCTATTAATAAATCCAAAGAGGAAGCCGAGAGAATCGCGGGGGTTCCAGTTGAACATGCTTTTGTGAGTATAAACGGTAAGCATATCTCTTCGCAATTTTCCAAGGGAGTAGTTGCGGTTTCTCGGGCGGATGGGGAAATAAGCGAAGAGGATGTTAATCGAGTTATGAATGCCGCACAGGCGATTTCTGTTCCTACTAATAAGGAAATCATAAATGTCTTTCCGTGTGGTTATACCGTGGATGGTCAGGAGCAGATCAAGTCTCCTGTTGGTATGAACGGAGTTCGTCTTGAGATAAACGCACTTTTGATCCAAGGGGCAGCTCCTTTCATCAAGAACATCGAGAAATGTGTCCAGCAGAGATGCGGAATCGATATCGATGATATGATTTTTGCTCCTATCGCAGCGGCCAAGTCTGTCTTGTCCCGCAAGCAGAGGGAGCTCGGGGTTGTGGTGATTGATATCGGAAAAGAGACGACAGGTATCGTGGTCTATGAAGACGGTAATATGCTGGGAACCGCGGTGATTCCGGTCGGGGCGGGACATATCACGAATGATATCGCTATCGGACTTCGAACCTCGATAGATGTGGCAGAAAAAATAAAATTGGAGTATGGTAATGCAATGGCTTCAGAGGTAGATAAACAGGAAGAGATTGATCTTCAAGAAATAGACTCAAGTGAAGAAGGAATTTTTAAACGACACTATATTGCGGAAATCATAGAGGCGCGGGTTGAAGAGATTTTTTCTATGGTTGATGATGAGCTTAGGAAAATGGATAAGAGCGGAATGCTTCCTGCAGGAGCAGTCTTGGTAGGTGGTGGTGCGAAGATGCAGGGCATAGTAAATCTTGCCAAAAAGATTCTCAGACTTCCTTCACAGATTGGTTACCCTGCAGAGATGAATGGTGTGGTGGACAGGATTGATGATCCTGAATTTGCAACTGCTGTCGGACTTGTTATGTGGGAGGCTGATGATAATGGGCTTTTTTATGCAGATAGAGGAGGAAGCGTGAAATTAGGAAATCTCGGTAAGAAAATCAAAGGAATTTTTAAGGCTTTGTTGCCGTAATAGACTCTTTTTTTACCTTGCGTGATTTTTCTAAAAAAGTTATTATAGGGATATAAGCGTATAAGTTGTTTAAATATATGAAAGAGATAAAACCAGAGCTGGAGACATTCGCTCGAATAAAAGTTGTAGGAGTCGGTGGTAGTGGAAACCACGCCATCAGTAGGATGCAGGAGGCAAACCTTAAAGGCATTGAATTTATCGCTGTTAATTCTGATGCGCAAGATTTGCATCATTGCAAAATAGCAGAGAAAATACATATCGGGAAAAACCTAACTAGGGGGCTTGGTGCCGGAATGAATCCTGATGTAGGGAGGCAGGCGGCTGAGGAAAACAAAGATGAGCTTCAAGACGCGTTGAAAAATGCCGATATGGTTTTTGTGACCTGTGGACTCGGAGGTGGAACCGGAACTGGTGCGGCTCCGATTATAGCCGAGGCGGCGAGAGATGCCGGAGCTTTGACAGTTGCTGTGGTGACCAAGCCGTTTGCTTTTGAGGGGATGCAGAGGAAGAAAATTGCTGAGGAAGGATTAAAAAATCTGAGAGCTAATGTTGATACGATCATAACCATTCCTAACGATAAAATTTTTCAGGTAATAGATAAGAAAACTCCACTGCTAGATTCTTTTAAGATAGTGGATGATGTATTAAGACAGGCGGTACAGGGGATTTCTGATCTTATTACTATCCCTGGAATCGTCAATGTTGATTTTGCTGATGTGAAGGCGATTATGCAGAATACGGGTCCGGCGTTGATGGGTATCGGCCGCGCTTCGGGTGAGAATCGGGCGGCGGATGCTGCTAAACAGGCAATCAACAGTCCGCTTCTTGAGCTCTCTATTCACGGGGCGAAAGGCATACTCTTTAACATAAGCGGAGGCACTGACCTCACTATGATGGAGGTCAATGAGGCGGCACAGATTATTACCGAGTCGGTTGATCCTAGTGCCAAAGTGATTTTTGGAGCGATAACTGATGAGGATTTGAAAAAAGGCGAAGTAAAGATAACGGTAATAGCTACGGGTTTTCAGAATTCAGATGAGCCGGTACAGAAGGCTAATTTTGTAAGGCCACTGAACAGACCAGTCGAGCCGGTAATGACTAGGTCTGAGCCGGTTTTAATAAGCAGTAGCAAAATATTTGAAGATGAAAAAGAAAAGGAGCCTGAGGAGAAGGTTAAACCGACAGTTATTCCTTTGAAGAAAAATCTATCTTCTTCGATTGGAAGCGTATTTAAGAAAGAGGTAAGAGAGAAAAAGGAAGAAATAGAAAAAGAGCCTGTAAAGGAGGAAGTTAAAGAAAATATTCTTCCGACACCAGTAAAGCCGGTTGTTGAGGAAAAGAAAGAAGATTTTGCGCCAAGCAGACCGTTCTCATCCAAGATAAGTAATATTACTTATAACGATGAGTATGATATTCCAGCATTTCTGCGAAAGAAGATGAATAAAAATAAAAACGATTCTGAATAGTTTTTTCTTGTGTAATAAAAAAACAAAAATAAAAATCCTGCCCTTTGGGAAGTTTTGAATTTAGGTGTCTGATATTTTCAAAAAGGCAGTTTTTTATTTTTATTTTTTGCTTTAAAAATAATAAGTTAAAGACCAAATCGATGGAATCTAAAAAAATAAAGGTGGCTCAGATCAGGAAAAGGGATGGAAGAATTGTTAAATTTGATAACAAGAAGTTGGTGAGTGTTATCGCAAAAGCATTCAAGGCGACGGAAGAAGGCGATAAAAGAAATGCTGAAGATTTGGCAAGAAAGATAGAGCACGAAATAAATAAAAGATTCACTGTTCGCAACGGTGGAGGGAAGCTGAAGGCGGAGATTCCTACGGTTGAAGAAATTCAGGATATTGTTGAGAACTATCTGATAAGAGAAAATTATATAGACACGGCTAAAGCTTTCATTCTCTATAGAGAGCAACACAGGAGGCTTCGTGAGAATCAGGAAGTGCTCAAGAACTCTTTGGATTTGGTTGATGACTATCTCAATGAGATGGATTGGCAGGTGAAAGAGAATAGTAATATGTCCTATTCGTTGCAGGGACTCAATAATTATATCGCCAACATCGTCACTTCAAAGTATTGGATTGAAAAAATCTATCCGCCGGAGGTGCGCGATGCCCATGTGGACGGAGATTTCCATATTCATGATCTGGGTCTTTTGTCAGTCTATTGTTGTGGATGGGATCTGAAGGATCTTTTGACTAGGGGATTTGGAGGTGTTAAAGGAAAAGTGGAGAGTGCTCCTCCCAAGCACTTCAGAGCGGCATTGGGTCAGTTGGTGAATTTTTTCTATACGCTTCAGGGTGAAGCGGCCGGAGCGCAGGCGATGTCCAATTTTGACACCTTGCTTGCACCATTTATCAGGTACGATCAACTCAGCTATCGCGAGGTTAGACAGGCGATGCAAGAGTTCTTATTCAATATGAATGTGCCTACTCGTGTCGGTTTTCAGACGCCATTCACAAACATAACAATGGATCTCAATGTGCCTTCTACTCTGGCGGATGAGGCGGTTATTATCGGTGGTGTGCCGCAGAAGGATCAATATAAAGACTTCGGAGAAGAGATCAGTATCCTTAATAAGGCTTTTGCAGATGTGATGTCCGAGGGTGATTCGAGCGGAAGGGTGTTTACTTTTCCTGTTCCAACCTACAATATTACTAAAGACTTCAATTGGGAAGATCCTAACCTGGAACCGTTGTGGGAAATGACGGCAAAATACGGAATTCCTTATTTCTCCAACTATATTAATAGCGATATGAGTCCGGAGGATGCTCGCTCGATGTGCTGTCGGCTAAGACTTGATAATCGCGAACTACTTAAGCGCGGTGGTGGACTTTTTGGGGCGAATCCGATGACGGGTTCTATCGGTGTAGTAACTGTCAATCTGCCGAGAATCGGTTATCTGTCGAAGAATAAAAAAGAATTTTTGGCCAGGTTGGAGAAGCTGATGGATATTGCCAAGGAGAGTTTGGAAATCAAGAGAAAAGCCTTGGAAAAGTTTACAGAAAAAGGTCTTTACCCATATTCAAAATTTTATCTGGGTAACATAAGAATACAAAAAGGTGAATATTGGGGTAACCATTTTTCCACTATCGGAATCATCGGAATGAACGAGGCGCTCATCAATTTCTTCGGTTCTAAAACTAATATTGCAAGCGAAAAAGGTTCTGCCTTTGCTGAAGAAGTGCTGAATTTTATGAGAGATAAGATGGTTAAATATCAGGAAGAGACTGGAAACCTTTATAACTTGGAAGCGACCCCCGGGGAAGGAACTTCTTATAGGTTAGCAAGAAAGGATACTGCCAAATATCCGGACATCAAAACAGCAATTTCGTGTTAGTTTATAAAGACGCCTGCAATGAGGCGTTTTTTTAATATATAAAATTAAAGATTTAAAAGGGAAGTCAGAAAATGTAAAAGGAGGGTTTTCTTCTATGGTCCAAGAGGAAAAATTTCCAGAATTACTGGATATTTGTATCGAAAAAGGGTGCAAAGACCCCTGTAATCACCCTGAAGAGATGAAAGCTTTTTTCGGGATGAGAAATTTTTGTAGAGAGGCTTTAAAAGGAATACTGTAATAATGTTTTAAACTGAGAAAACTAATTTTTCTCTTTTTTTTGTCTTCATCCGATTGTTTTGTCTTCTTTACTTCTCATGCTCAAGGCTGTATTATGAAGGAAAGGCTCTGTCTTTTAAAAATATGGGTTTGAGATAATAGTTATTTGATATGTCTAAAAATATCTCAAAAAAAATAAATTATGCTTTTATTGATAGCAATAATTTATATCTAGGAGTTTCAGGCGACATTTTTAATAAAGATGGTAAAAAAATTTATTCAGGGTGGAAGCTTAATTATAAAAAATTCAGGATATATCTAAGGGACAAATATAAAGTTGAAAAAGCTTTCTTGTTCGTCGGTTTCGTGGCGGGAAATCAGTCGATGCATACCAAGTTACAGGAAGACGGTTATATTTGCGTGTTTAAGTCTACATTGGAATTGGGGACTGGAAAAGTTAAAGGTAATGTTGATGCAGAGATGGTTTTGCACTCAATGATCCAGTATGAAAATTATAATGCCGCTGTTATCGTTTCGGGAGATGGGGATTTTTATTGTCTGGCGGAATATCTGATAAATCAGAATAAATTTAAAAAGATTTTGGCGCCGAATAAATTCAGTTATTCTTCATTGCTCAATAAGTTTAGTCTGCCTAATAATAATGTTATCGATTTTGTAGGTCCTCTGAGGAATAAGCTGGAATATAAAAAATAAAAAAGCTCTCGTCGGGACTAACCCCTTAGAAAACTTTTTCGTCGTAATTCTGCCTTTATAATAGCTTGGCGGTTGATGATTGTTAACTGTATAAATGGATGAGGCTCGGCACGAAGGGAGCGCTAAAAAATAAGAGCAAATAGGTTAAAACCGGGAAGACCGAGAGGGGCAACTATGCGGTCTCGCGTGAAATCATAATTAATGAAGATTTATGCTCATCGGTGGAATGCAAAAATTTACTAGCTTGGATTATCCAGAGAAGATTGCTGCGACGATTTTTACCGTGGGGTGTAATTTTCGTTGTCCATATTGTCATAATGGAGAAATCGTAGAGGTTGATTCTGCAGGAATGGGCGAGTTTGGGAGCGAGAATGTGATAATAGTCGAAGATGAGGTGTTGCGGTTCTTAGAATCGCGAATAGGCGAGTTAGACGGCGTTTGTGTGACCGGTGGAGAGCCGACATTGCAGAAGGATTTGGCGGAATTTATGAAAAAGGTTAAAAAAATGGGGTTTATGGTCAAGTTGGATACGAACGGTTCTAATCCAGACATTATTGCCGGACTTATCAAGGAAAATCTTGTAGACTATTTTGCCATCGACATAAAGACCGCTTTCTCGAAGTATCGACTGCTTGGCGCTGGACCGAAACAGGCGGAAAATGTTTTGGAAAGCGTGGATATGATTACAAAAAGCAAGGCTGAATTGGAATTGAGGACGACGATGGTGCCGGGAATCGTGTCTTTGCTTGATTTTGATGAAATAACCGAGAAAATCAACGCTAAAAACGGAGAAATACTGCCGAGCCTTTGCCGTTATGCCTTGCAGCCTTTCCGTCCGCAGAAGTGTCTGAAAAAAGAATTTGAACAGGTGGAACCATATGCGCCCGTAATTTTGGAAGAGGCCGCCTTCAAACTTAAAAAATATTGTTGGAAAGTGAACATTCTTAGCTAAAAAAGAAATGAAATTTACCTGCAAAGTCATAACCAGATCTTCAAGAAACGAAATGATCGGCGCGGAAAATTTGAATCGCCTGGATTTGGGTATGAAAGAAAAAGAGGATGATTTGCCGGAGATTAAAATTTATACTAGAGCGGTACCGGTCGGTGGCAAAGCCAATAAGGAAGTTATAAGAATTATTTCAGAGGAGCTGGATGTTCCTAAAAGCCGCGTTCATATACTAAAGGGTGAGACCAGTAATAAGAAAATAATTGAGATTGATGACTAAGAGCGATAAATTTTTGCTCGCTTCCGTTTCTTTTGTTTTGGGAATATTAATTGCTTCTTTTTGGGAAGTTGAGTTGTGGATTTTGTTTTTGGTATCGGCGGGGTGTGTCGCGGGTATCTTTGTTTCGAACATCAGGTCTTCTGTTGTTTTTTTGTGCATTTTTTTCTTGTCTTTGGGGGTGATGAGGTACTCCCTTTGCGTTATGGATTATTCTACTGATAATCTCAGTGATTTTACCGATAAAAATATAAATTTTTCAGGGCGGGTGGTTGAGGTGCCGGAGGTCAAGAACGGAACGCTGCGGGTTGTCGTGGAGGTCGAGGATGAAGATTTTTCAGACGGTTTGGTGTTGGCTTTCATGAGTCCTTACAGTGAATATTTTTATGGGGACGAAGTGAATTTTGAGGGAAAATTGAAAGTGCCGGAAAGCTTCGATGATTTTGATTATCGGAAATATCTACTTTCAAAAAATATATACTTCATTTCTTATTATCCGAATCTAGAAAGAAAAGAATCCGCTGCCGGGATTTTAGGTGAAATATATAAAATGCGGGAAAAGGCGGATAGCAATGTCGGCAAACTTCTGCCGCAGCCGGAAGCTGGGATTTTGAGCGCGATGACTCTGGGCGTGAAATCGGGAATCTCGGATGATACTTTGGGGAAATTTAACAAGACTGGAGTGAGACACATCATCGCCGTTTCTGGTATGCATATGGTAATTTTGGTTTCTATAATCGTTACCGCTCTTCTTTATTTCGGAATAAACCGGAGAAAAATCTTTTATCTCGCTGCGTTTTTTATTGCCTTTTTTGTTGTTTTTAGCGGGTCGCCACCTTCGGCGGTCAGAGCAGGTGTAATGTCTTTCGTGCTTCTTTTGGCTCTTAAGGTGGGAAGGCCTAATGATTCCATCAATGCACTTCTTTTGGCGGCGGTGGGTATGTTGTTTTTCAATCCGCGACTTTTACTTTCTGATGTAGGGTTCCAGATGTCTTTTTTGGCAGCACTCGGTATAATAAAAATATTCCCGTATTTGAGAAAAAAGTTTGCGCAGTTCGGCGAGTTTGCCGGTGCCAAGGACATATTTCTCATAACGCTTTCTGCGCAGATCGCGATTTTGCCGATTATGGCTGAAAATTTCGGAGAATTTTCATTTTTTTCGTTCCCGGTAAATCTGCTCATCATTCCAGTCGTGCCGTTTGTGATGGCGGGAGGTTTTTTGCTGATAGGTGCAAGCTTTATAAACATAGCTCTGGCACAGATTCTAGCTCTGCCTATTTTAATTATAATGAAATATCAACTTGCAGTTATAGATTTTTTCTCTAGATTTGATTTTGGCATAATTAAATTTTAAAAAAATGTTGGAAAAATTTCAAAAACAGATAAAGATTTTCTTTTTTGTTCTGTTTCTGGGGGTTATATTTTTGGTTGCATTGGAAATTTCAGGGAAGGAAAAGTTCTTGCAGTCGCAGAAAGCAGAAATATTTTTTTTGGATGTCGGGCAGGGCGATGCTATTTTGATTCAAGAAGGCAGGACGCAGATTCTGATTGATGGGGGAGACGGAGAAGATATTCTGGATTGTTTGGGGGAAGTGATGCCTTTTGGTGATAGGAACCTGGAGGTCATAATAAATACACATTCCGATGACGATCATCTGGGAGGACTTATAAAGGTGATGGAGAACTATGAGGTCGGGGAAATGGTGCATACGGGTATTTCGTGTGATAAAGAGATATGCAAGATGCGTGACAGAATTATAGAGAGGAGAGACATAAAGGTGCTGATTGCTAGATTGGGACAGGAAATTAAATTCGGGGAAGATATCGATTTGAAGGTTATTTATCCTTTTATGGATTTAGAAGGAAAGGAGTTTAAGGATGCTAACGACACTTCTGTGGTAATCAGGGGGATTGTCGGAGACTCAAGTTATCTTCTAACAGGCGATATCAGCAGCGATGTTGAAAATGAGCTTATTTTCGGTAATCTGGATTTGGATGTCGATGTCTTGAAAGTAGCACATCATGGCAGCAAGAATTCTACAGCTATTGCTTTTTTGCAGGCGGCGAGCCCTGAGAAGGCGATAATATCCGTAGGAGAGAATTCTTATGGTCATCCGACGGAAGAAATCTTGAATCGGCTTTCTAATATGAATATCGAGATATTGCGGACAGATGAGATGAGCATGTTGGAGTTTTGATGCCATCTCTTGGCACGGATGTATTTTTTCTCTGTTTACTTTCCTTCTGAATTTTGCTAAAATTCAAATTGTTATAAAGTTAACAAAATAAACGAAAAAAGTATGATGGAGCGAACATTTATCATTATCAAACCGGATGCAGTGCAAAGAAGTCTTTTGGGTGAAATTATTGGAAGATTCGAAAGAAAGGGTCTTAAAATTATTGGTCTAAAGATGATGCAACTTGAGGATAGTATTTTGGAAGAGCATTACTCACATTTGGCGGACAAGCCTTTCTTCGGGACGATTCGGGATTTTATGAAGAGCACCCCTGTTGTCGGAGTGGTCTTGGAAGGTGTGGACGCAGTAAATGCAGTCAGATTGATTGTCGGACCTACAAAAGGGCGCGAGGCTGACGCTGGAAGCATCAGAGGAGATCTTAGTATGAGTATCCAGACTAATGTTGTGCACGCTTCTGATTCGCTCGAAAACGCTAAGGCAGAAATTAGTAGATTCTTCAAGGATGAGGAAATTTTCTCATATAAGAAGGTGGACTTGAACTTTGTTTATTCTGAGGACGAGTTGAGTCAATAATTTTTCACATGATAGAAGTTGTTGAGTGTTGTGATGGTTTTTAGTGTGTGAGTCTGGTTAATCTAAGCAAGTTAAGCAAGACTTGAATGTATCTAAAGAGACTGGAAATTTCGGGGTTCAAATCTTTCGCCAATAAGACGGTGCTGGATTTTCCGCATAATGTGACTTCAGTGGTCGGTCCGAACGGTTCGGGCAAGTCGAATGTGGCGGATTCCATCAAGTGGGTTCTTGGAGAACAAAGTATGAAAAGTCTTCGGGGAAAGAAAAGCGAGGATATTATTTTTAACGGAAGTAATAAAAAGGCAAAAATGAGCGCGGCAACCGCTTCGCTTATTTTTGATAATCGGGATAGGAAGATGCCTTTGGATTTGGATGAGGTCTACATCACACGCAAGCTTTTTCGTAACGGCGAGAGTGAATATCTTATCAACAAAGACAAGGTGCGCCTGTCGGATATAATTGATATTTTAGCGCGTAGCGGGGTCAGTCAGCGAGGTTACTGCGTGATCAATCAGGGTATGGCGGATTCGATTTTGGTGGCTTCTCCGGCGGAAAGGATGGTTATTTTTGAGGAAGCGACCGGAGTGCGGAAGTTTCAGATCAAGAAAGAACAGACAATCAAAAAACTTGAGAGTACGCGTAAAAATCTTGACCGTGTAAATGAATTGTTGATTGAGATTGAGCCTCATCTGAATCTTTTAAAAAGACAGGCAACGAGGGCGGAAAGGAGAGGCGAGGTCGAAGAGGAACTCAGGAGAGAACAAAAGAGTTTTTTTGATCATGTATGGTTGGATTTGATTAAAAAGAATTCCGGATATAAAAAAGATGAGACTATGCTGACCTCTCAGATTGAACATAATACGGGAGAAGTGGAGAGGATCAAGAAAGAGCTGTCTGAAAACAGTGTGAATAACGAGTCTTATGACAAGAATTTTGAGGAACTCCAGAAAAAATTAAACTCTCTGCAGCAGGAGCTCAATGATTTTCAGAGAAGTATTTCCATTGTCGAGGGAAGGATTGAAATCGAGAGGGAAAAGATGGAAAAAGCGAAACGACCCGAATTTAAACCTATCAATCTGGGATATGTGAAGGAAAAAATCGCAAAAATCATCGATTCTTATAATATTTTCTTATCCAGAATATCTGACATTAAGGATATCTCCGAGCTTGAGGGCATGAAGAGAGAGACTATGGAAGTAAAAGCAGGTATTGACGCTCTTTTCTCTGAAATTCAGGAGGGGCGGGTTTGTCTGAAGGGGGAAGAAAGTTTTGACGATACGGATCTGCGCAATTTTGAGAAAGAAAAAGCGGAAATCACTTCTAAGGCAGAACAGCTCAGAAAAGATTATGAGGTCGTGCGTGCTCAGGTGACGGAGCTTAATCGTGACGAGCAAGAAAAGAGGCAGGCGTTTTTCAGACTTGAAAGAGAACTTCAGGCAAGACAAGACGAAATTAATCGCTTTAAGGACAATCTGAATAATATCAATATAGAAGTTGCCAAGTTCGAGGTGAGAAAAGAAGATTTGATAAACGAAATCAAGACTGAATTTACTGATGATGCCCCGCTTTTGGAGAAGATACAAAATAATGAGATGATAGAAATCAAGGATGAACCGGGCTATTTTAATCATGAAGGTGCGGAGATAAAGATTCGAAGATTGAAGAATCAGTTGGAACAGATTGGTGGGATTGATCCTCTCATAATGGATGAATACAGGGAGACACAGCAGAGATTCGAGTTTCTTTCTAGTCAATCTAAGGACTTGGAGGAGGCTTCTGAGTCACTTAAAAAAGTCATCAAAGAATTGGATGAAAAAGTAGAAAAATTGTTTAAGGTTTCCTTCAAAAGCATCGGTGATGAATTTGATAGATATTTTAAAATCATATTCGGTGGCGGTAAGGCAGGTCTTTCTATAAAATATGAAACCGAAGAAAAAGAGAATATGGTTGAAGGTGATGGGGGACAGATTGAGGTGGAAGAAAAGGAAACAGAAGAGACTGCGAAAAAGAAGATCGCTGGAATCGAAATCAGCGCTTTTCCTCCAGGCAAGAAAATCAACAATCTCAGTATGCTCTCGGGCGGGGAACGGGCGCTTACATCTATCGCGATATTGTTTGCTATTATTGCGCATAATCCGCCTCCCTTCTCGGTTCTGGACGAAATCGATGCAGCACTTGATGAAGCCAACTCTTTCCGACTTTCGCGTATCATCAAGGAAATTGCCGATAAGACCCAGTTCATAATCATAACGCATAATCGCGAGATGATGAATCAGGCAGATGTGCTTTATGGTGTGACGATGCAGGACGACGGGGTTTCCAAAATCGTTTCTGTGAAGTTGGATGAACTCGAAGGGTAAGATTTGTAAGATTAAAGATGATTCTTTATTGGATCGTCTTTTTTTTGTCTGCAATGAACTATCGACATAATTGAGTATGTGTGATACAAAAAAGTAGCGTCTTTCTGGAAGGATGGCGCAAGGAGACATAAAATGAAAAAAATAGGAGTATATAAGACAGGAGCCATTGCTTTATTAGTTGTCTTGCTGGTTTGCTTCTTAGTAACACCCGTTGTTGCTAAAACAACAGAATACGCAAAACTAGAAAAATTTTATGTAGTAAAGGATACTGCAGATGCAGACACTTACCATGGTAAAGCCCACCTCTCTGCTAATGCTGAGGATAAATATGAATATAATTGGGCAGTGCAGGATGTGGCAAAAGGGAAATGGGTTTTTCTGGTAACTAAGAATGAGATTAAAAGGGGCAGCTATTATAAGTCGCTGCCCTTGAATGGGGAATCGGTGGTAGGGTGCTATGATACATATTGTTATCGCCTTAATATATATTATAAAGGTGGTAAATTGCATAGTACCTATCTGGTATCCGTTAAGTGTCCAAAGGATTATAATGGAATGGTTACCGAGATATAACATCCTAAATAAAAATTGTTGGGAGAGAAAAATCTCCCAACAGTCTTGAACCGAGTAGGTGAGGAAATAATCGACGCAGTAGTTAGCTCGGGGGTGGTATATTTTTTCGGATAGAGAACCTGCCGTGTATCTTACTTAATAATCTCTTTTATTTTTTATCTCAGATAGATTTATGTCGTATAAAGTAGTGTTTCTTATTTGACATAAAGCTGTTTATACCTTATCATATCTAGGTATTAAATAAGTATTTCAATATAAAACAATGCTAAGAATTAGATTAAGTCGCGGAGGAAAGAGAAATAAAGCCCAATTCAGAATTACTGTAGCAGATGGACATCGCGCTCCATCGGGAAAATTCATTGAGATTTTGGGGCATTATAATCCGCACAAAAAAGAAAAAGTCTTCAAAAAAGAGAGGATTGAGTATTGGATTTCTAAGGGTGCTCAACCTTCTGCAACTGTGCATAACTTATTAGTTGATGCGGGTATTGTAAAAGGCGACAAAGTCACCTCTTGGACTCCGAAGAAAAAAGTGTTGACAGAAGAAGAGAAAAAAGCTCAAGAACAAGCCAAAAAAGAAGTTTCTGAGGAAGTAGCTGCAGAAAAGGCTGAATAATTTTGGTTGTGGATAAGTATGGTAAATATTTTGTTTGACAAGCGAGCTCCTTGTTATATAATATGGACAAGTTATAGAAATATTCAAGGGAATAACTATAATCTGTAATTAGAAAATAAGGTCGACAGTTTTTAGTTTCCATCGCTTTTCAAGCTTGATTCAATATAGAGTTTGAATCGGTTTAAGAAATTAATATATCTTTTTAATAAAAGGAAGGAAAAACTGAAATGAGTAATGTATCAGACCAGGAATTCGTTGAATTTGTGGTAAAATCAATTGTAGATCATCCTGATGAGGTAAACATCGAAAGAACTGTCGATGAAATGGGCGTGTTGATTTCTCTTAAAATCAACCCAGAGGACATGGGGCAAGTTATTGGAAGACAAGGATCAACTGCAAAATCAATCAGAAATCTTCTTAGGGTTATCGGTGCCAAAAACAACGCCAGAGTAAATTTCAAAATTGTCGAACCTGAAGGATCCTTAAGGGGCGAATCCAGAGTGACAAAAAATGTTGACGATGTCGTTGGAGATTTGAGCCTATAATAGATTCAATCAATTGCAACAAGAGCGTACTGAAAGTGCGCTTTTGTTTTGCCTTAAAAAATGTTAGGATTATTCTGTAAACAATAAGCGATTTGTATGCGATTTGATATAATAACCATATTTCCAGAAATTTTTGATTCCTATTTTAAGGAAGGGATGATTTCTAGGGCGGTCAAAGATGGGACTGTTGATATAAAAGTCCATAATTTGCGCGATTATTCTAATGATAGACATTCAACTGTAGATGATACTCCTTATGGCGGTGGCGCGGGAATGGTGCTTAAGGTTGAGCCGATATTCAAGGCTTTGCTGGATATAGTCGGAAAAGAAGAAATTCCATGTTTTCGTAAAAATCCTGGAAAGGTTCATATCGTTTTATTTTCTGCTAAAGGCGAAAGATATAATCAAAAAAAAGCAGAGAGTTTATCTGAGATAGATAGAATCGTCCTCATCTGCGGAAGGTATGAGGGGGTGGATGAGAGGGTTGTTGAAAAAATGGTCGATGAGGAGGTCTCTATAGGAGAATATATACTTACTGGTGGAGAAATTCCCGCTATGGTGGTGGTTGATTCCGTTACTAGATTACTAAAGGGTGTTTTGGGTAACGAGGAATCGATTTTGGAGGAGTCTTTTTCCAAGGAGGGCTATCTGGAATATCCTCATTACACCAAACCGGAGATTTTTTCTCCTGAGCCCGGTAATGATTGGAAGGTCCCGGATGTCCTGCTTAGCGGTCATCATCAAAAGATAAAAGAATGGAAGGAAAAGATGTCAAAAAAACAAGCCAAGTAAAAAAGCTTGTTTTTGAAGTCTTATAAGGAGTGATTTAGATTGAATCCACGAGGCTGGTTCCAGTCATTTCTGCTGGTTTATCTAAATCTAATATTTCTATGATGGTGGGAGCTATGTCGCTCAAAATTCCGCCAGGTTTTTCTTTTTCGTTTATAGATTGCGGCAATTCATATTGTCTTTCGGGATCGACTAAAATGAATGGAACTGGATTGATCGAATGCTCTGTGATTTTTTCTCCATTCTGTAGATTTACCATTTCTTCGGCGTTTCCATGGTCGGCCGTTACAAGTAAGGCTGTGTTATTTTGCAAAATCGCTTCGTAGATTTTACCAATACATTCGTCTACGAACTCCACTGCTTTGATTGCAGCTTCCAAATTTCCTGTGTGCCCAACCATATCGGGATTGGCAAAATTGACTAGGATGAAATCATATTGTCCTTCCTCGATGGCCTTTATGGTTCTTTGTGTGATTTCTTCTGCGCTCATCTGGGGAGTTGTGTCATAACTGTTCACGCTAGGGGAGGGGATGAGCATGTGATATTCTCCTGGAAAGGGCGTTTCGTCGCCGCCATTGAAGAAATAAGTGACATGGGCATATTTTTCCGTTTCCGCAATTCGGAACTGTTTCATTCCGGCATTACTTATCAGTTTTCCTAGAGGGTTTTTGATTTCTTCGGGTGGAAAAACGACTTTTGCCGCAAGACCTTTTTCATATTCAACCATAGTAGTAAAATCGAGATTCTGAATCTTACTGCCTCTGTCGAAAAAATCAAAAGTTTCAAGGACGAAAGATCTCGTAATTTGGCGCGCGCGGTCTTCTCTTATATTGAAAAAAATAACTGAATCATTCTGTTTTATCGTTCCGATATCACCGTTTTGATCACGAACAAGAATCGGTTCTATAAATTCGTCTGTAACGCCTTTTTTGTATGAATCTTGGATAGCCGTCCTTGCGTCAGAGGTTTGTATTCCTACTCCGTTAACCAAGCAGTAATAGGCCTTTTGTGTCCTGTCCCAATTCTCGTTCCGATCCATCGCAATATATCTGCCCATAATACTTGCCACCCTGCCTGGAAAATCTTCTTTCTCAATATTTTCTTCAAGTTCTGTAACGAAGCCCATACCGGAATTAGGGTCTACATCCCTTCCGTCTGTGAAGACATGAATCAAAACTCTTTCTTTCGGCATCCCGCCTTGTTTTAGCATCTCCAATAATGCATATAGATGGTTTATGTGGCTATGGACGCCTCCATTACTTAAAAGCCCCATAAGGTGTATGGTTGAGCCTGAATCTTTAGCGTGTTGGATTGAGCTTAAAAGAGCTTCTTTTTTGAAGAAACTTTTATCTTGGATGGAAATTGTTACTCGTGGAAGATTCTGGTATAGGACTTTTCCAGCGCCAATAGTGAGATGTCCAACTTCGGAGTTTCCCATCTTTCCCCAAGGCAGTCCCACTGATATGCCGGATGCCTGAAGGTTTGTGTTCGGATAATAAGAAAGCAGATTGTTTATGTTCGGGGTTTGAGCGTTCTTGATCGCATTTCCCGTTTTTTCAGGGCTTATGCCCCAACCGTCTAATATGGCAAGTACCACTTTTTTCATGATATTTACATTTATGTCTTAGATTGCTATTGTACTTAAGTATAACATCTAACAGCCTTATTAAGCAATTTTATGAATAAATCTTTTGAAATCCTGAAAAAATATTCAACCTCCGAGGAAACTTTTGAAACTGTTTTGAGACATAGTTTAGAGGTGCTGTCGAAAAGTATAGAAATAATAAATCAGAAAAAGCTTTATGAAAAAGTAGATTTTGACTTGATAGTCTCCGGAAGTATTTTGCATGATATCGGAACTTTTGAGTTTTTGGAGCATAAGGAAAAAGAGGACTATATCAGGCATGGGATTATAGGTGCGGAAATCTTAAGAAGAGAAGGTTTTAAGCGGGAAGCCTTGGTTGCTGAAAGACATATCGGGTCTGGGCTTGATAAGGAGGAGATAATCGCCAGGGGTTGGGATATACCCCAAAAAGATTTTTTGCCTGTGTCTCTTGAGGAAAAAATCATTTGCTATGCCGACAAGTTCAGTAGCAAGACTCCGGGTAAGAAGGATACGCTAGAAATAATTGAGAAAGAATTCGCCGGTTATGGAGGGAATTCCCTGAAAAGGTTTTTGGAGCTTAAGGAGATGTTTGAATAGTTTTTTGGAAATTTCTTTTATAATGTGCGGAAAAAATAGCCCAATTTTGGATTGGGTTATTTTATTTTTATAAGTTATCCACAGCAGGAGTTGTCATATAATGGCTTTTGTTTTATTATAAATATGGAGGTGAAAATAGATGCGGAAAGAAGGAGGAGTCTTTCTGAGCCCCGGTGTTCTGCTGGAGCTGATAGTTGGGATATTTTTCCCCAGAAGACCTATGCAATATTAAATTTTTTTGCGAGGTCTTATTTATTTTGTCTTCAAGAACCCATCTTCCTCCATAAATTTCAGTGCTTCTAGAACGGAATAAGAAGCGCGGGTTACTCCCATAGAGCGGATGTCGGTGTCGGTGCCAACGAGATATAATCCTTTAATAGGTGATCGGGGAGATGGAAAATGAGAGCCGGTAGTAACCGCGGCTTTTTCTGGTATGGTAATCTGCATATGCTCAAACTCTATTTTGGATTTTATATTAGGAATTGCCTTGTAGATGGCGTTGCGAAGTTTGCTGAGTTGTTTCTGGTCGCTATCTTCTCGTATAGCCGTCAAAAAGCCTACTAGCTGCTTGTTTTTTGGAGCAAGGTATGGATCGTAGTTTGAAACCGGTATCGCCCAGTAAGGGGCGTTGGTGTCGAAATAAACCTCCGAACCCATATAGGAGAGTTCCGGTATCTTTTCTTTGAGACCAAACCAGATAGCCATACTTCTTGTCTGTTTCAATTTTTTTAAATTTTGTGAATAGTCACTTTTTAATCCTCTGACAAGCTTCGGCAAATCTTTCATAAAACCGGAATAGACAATTAAATCGGAAGTGTATATTCCCTTGTTTGTCTTTACGCTTGAGACCTTTTCTTTGTCAGTGGTGATTTCCAATACTTCTTCATTCTTTTTAAATTCCACCAGTTTGTCGGGTATAGAATCTAGCGCCGCGCTGGTGATTTTTTGAATTCCGCCGAGCGGATAACCTTGGGATTCATATCCACCTTTCGCAAGTTTTTTGATTTTTTCTATATGTTTTTTACTTTTTTTGTTCGGCCCATTCTCTTCATCCAGATATCCCGACCCGCCAAGCATTCTCCAGGCAGGAGTTTCTTTCATTGATTTTCCACTTAAAAAATACGAAATGGCATCAATGAAATGTAAAGCTTTAGGGGAAAATTTATAGTTTTTTATATAGTCATATACGCTTTTTTCTAGCCTGTTTTTACTAAGAGGCAGGGATGATATGGTTACAGCATCAATCATCGCCTTGAAAAATAGGATGCGATCCATTCGGGAAAAAATATCAAAATCCGCCAACTGTCTGATCGTGATGGGGATGGGTTTTAATTTTTTGCCATCACGCGCATAATATTCTCCAATCGGAACGAATTCCGGTTTTTTGTCGAAATAACTGTCCATAAGAGTTTGCAATGGTCCTGTATCTAATCCGGTGATAGCATGAGGCCCGGTATCTATCTTGTAGCCGTTCATTTCATAGGTCCTGCAATTTCCGCCAATTTGGTCGCTTTTTTCTATAACGAGTACGGATTTTCCCTCTTTTGTGAGCGCTAATGCGGAGAGAATACCACTGATTCCCGCTCCGACTACAATCGCATCATATTGGTTGTTTTTCATCTTTTGAATAATTAGCCTTTTACCATATTTAATAATAGTATATTTTTGAATAAATAAAAAGAGCATATTCACATTTCCTTATTTAATGATTGGCTCTTTGTTTTATTTAGTGATAATATGTTCTGTGTGGATGTAAAGCTATGAAATATTTTTTTGATATTTGATGTTTAAAAAAAAGAAGATAACTCTGAAATATGAAAAAAGAGAAATATGAGCTTCTCGCTCCGGCGGGAAATTTCGAGAAGATAAGGTATGCCTTGGAGTTTGGTGCGGACGCGGTTTATGCGGGTGTGCCAGATTTTTCTTTGCGTGCGAGGGTTAAGGGTTTTGATGAAAAAAGTATTCTGGAGGCAATCGATTTTGTTCATAAGAAAAAGAAGAGAATATATCTGACAGCAAATATATTCGCGCATAACGGGCATTTGGAGGGACTAAAAAAGCATCTCAAGATTTATAAAAACCACCTGCCGGATGCCTTCATCGTTTCGGATATAGGTGTGATGGAAGTTATTCGAAAAAGCTATCCGAAAGTTGAAATACATCTTTCCACTCAGGCGAATACGACTAATTTTGAAGCGGTAAAATTTTGGAAAAAATATGGCGTGTCAAGGGTGATTCTGGCGCGTGAACTTTCTTTGGAGGAGATTCGGGGAATCCATGAGAAGGTGCCACAGATGGAACTGGAATATTTCGTCCATGGCGCAATGTGCATGGCATATTCGGGACGGTGTTTTTTGAGTGCGTGGCAGGTGGGGCGGAGTTCCAATCTGGGAGATTGCGCGCAGAATTGTCGTTGGGGCTATGCGCTGGTGGAGGAAAAAAGACCGGGAGAATATATTCCGGTGGAGCAGGATAATTTTGGGACTTATTTATTGAATTCTAAGGATTTATGCCTGGTGGAATATCTGGATGAGCTTAAGGAGGCAGGCATAACATCTTTCAAAATTGAAGGGCGGGCGAAGAGCGTTTCCTATCTTGCTCAGGCGGTAAAATCCTATCGCGTCGCTCTCGATATCAAACCGAACGATAAAAATAAAAAACAAAAGATCCGCAAAATCAAGAAAGACCTTGTTGAAATTGTTAACAGGGGATATACGACCGGATTTTTGTTTGGTAAGTGCAAGGAAAAAGGACAGGAGCCTAGGTTTTCACACTTGGAAGAAAAATACGAATTTGTAGGAGAAGTTTTGAGTTTCGACATAAAGAAATTCCTCGTGAAGATCCGTGTCCACAATGCACTTTGCGTGAAAGATAAGATTCAAGTTTTGCAACCGAAAGGTGAAAATTTTTTTTGCAAAATCTCGGCAATCTATGACGATAAAACTTTAGAAAAACTCGAATCTGCTCACGGGGGACAAGATCGGCAAGTTTATATCAAAATAAATAAAAAGCCTCAGGTGATGAGTATTTTGAGGCGGGAGAAATAAAAAAGCCCAGACACAAACTTGTTGATTTTGTTTGTGCTGGGAAAAGGAGATTGAAATAGTTTTATTTTTCACTCACTATAACGATATTCTTTGGTAAAAGCGACCAGCATCATACCTGCCGATCCTACCATAAATCCCAAAGTGCAGATAACTCTCGTTACCGCTGATAAGAATGAAGTCTCCCCTGAGAATGTAATTTCTACATATATCAGTGCCTCCACCATTAACATAAAAAAAGAAGCTATGAACGCTTTTTTTGCGCTTTTTGTATTGTATATGTAATGCAAAAAGCTCAGAGCTCCTGAAAAGATTAATGTTAATGATGCTATCGCGATAACATCGTCTTTTATCAAGATCAGTCCTGGCATGTTTAATATGTAGGGTAGACACCCTATTGTTGAAAAAATTATTCCTGCCCAAATTTGGAGACTGTTTTCGTTACCATTCTTATTATTACCCATTTTGTTTTGCCACCTTTTCTTTTTTTCTTTGCTTTGTTTTTCTTTTTTTATGTTCGTTTTGTAACTTAAGAGGATATCCTATTTTTTTATTTCTGTCAACCTATTAAAAATCTTTTCAGCGATAAGAATAGTCTTTTGAAGACTTGGTAAAAATATATAACAAATAATTTTGTGCGCACACAATAATTGTTTGATTTTGTTTTTAAAGGGAATGTTCTTTGGATAATAACGCGTAAGATTATATTCAAATGCGTAAAAGGTGAATCTCGAAATTGCCTCATCAAATCACCCAACCCATATTTCCCGTAATAAAACCAACACTTTGTCATTCTGAGCGGAGCGATAGCGGAGTCGAAGAATCGCTTCACTACCGCCTGACCTATATTATATAATTTTGATGTAATGGAGCGATTTCTCGACAGGCTCGAAATGACAAATCGATGGCTTCATTGCAGAAGAAAAAGTGTTGAGGTTTGATGATGTTCAGTCTTGAGATTCTTTTTTATGAGATCTTTAAGGCAGTTATTGGCACAAAATAAAAATTCCCATAAATTCTGTTAGAAAAAAAGTGTCTTTGGGCGGTTAATATATTCCCATTATCGTGTAGTCGGAGATAATTGCGATTGTGTTAATTTCTACATATGTTGATAGGCTTGAATAAAAATTAATATCTGCATTGCGTTTTAACCTTTTCGATATTTTTGCGTTTAAAATAAAAAGAACCGGAAATTATTTTCCGGATGAAATTTATGCATTCCTTCCTATTAGGGCGAGGATTGCTCCCGTTGAAGCTATTATTCTCGCCGCGATTTTCATCTGGGAGGGTTCTATCAAAAAAGAACTTACTCCAATGATAAGTAACAGCGCTACTCCGAATGGAACTAAAAAATCTTTTTGTCCTTTAATGCAAGCTTTTAAACTCATCATAAAACCTCTTTTTGTTCCTCTGTATGTTCTTACTCTCTTTCTACAATCTTCTTGTTTTTTTGTCAACTATTTGACACAAAGGTAAAATTTGCTATAATGTCGATAGATTAAGATTCGATTTAGATAAACCTTCCGTCCGGCTGGTTTTTTTTAAATTAAAAAAGTGTTAGAATTAATCAGGGTATGGTATAAATAATAAATTTTATAAAACTATGGAACAGAAACAGTTCGCTCTGGCGATCAACCAGATCTGTGAGGAGAAGGGGATTCCCAAAGAGAAAGCGATGGAAATCGTAGAGGCGGCCTTGGCTGCGGCGTATAAGAAAGATTATGGTGAGAAGGGGCAAGTTATTGAGGCGAGATTCGATGAGGTGACCGGAGAAGTCAGGGCTTTTCAGGTGAAGACTGTTGCCGAGATGACAGGTGATGAGGATGAAGAAAATGAAGGCGAAGAAGAACTTGGAGAAGATGATGAACCGAAGAAGAAATTCAATCCAGAGAAAAATATGACAATGGAAGAGGCGGAGAAGCATAACAAAAATGCGAAGATCGGAGACGAGATCCGTATCGAGCTTCCTCCACACAGCGAGTTCGGAAGGATTGCGGCACAGACCGCCAAACAGGTAATGATCCAGAAGATTCGTGAGGCGGAGAAGGAAGCGGTATTTGAAGAATTCAAAGACAAGCAGGGCGAAGTTGTAAATGGAACTGTCCAGAGGATTGAGGGCAGAAATGTGCTTATCGATATAGGCAAGGCTGTCGGTATCTTGTATCCAGGAGATCAAATCAGCGGCGAAAGGTACCAAATCGGGCAGAGGTTGAAGGTTTATATATCTAAGGTTTCTCAGGAGACTAAGGAAGCGAATTTGGTTTTGTCGCGAACGAGTGAGGAAATTGTGAAGAAGCTTTTTGAATTGGAAGTTCCAGAGATTTATGCCGGAACGGTTGAAATCAAGGCGGTCGCCAGAGAGGCTGGGTCAAGAAGTAAAGTTTCCGTTTCTTCTAACGAGGAAGGAATTGATCCTGTCGGTTCTTGTGTCGGACAGAGGGGTGCTAGAATCCAGACTATTATTAACGAATTGAGTGGAGAAAAAATCGATATAATTGAATGGGATGGAGATATGAAAAAATATATCCAACATGCACTTTCTCCTGCGAAAGTTTTGAGTATCTTAATTGACGAAGAAAAAAAGACCGCAACCGCTTTTGTTGAGGAAGACCAACTCTCTCTTGCAATCGGAAGACAGGGGCAGAATGTGCGCTTGGCGACTAAGTTGACCGGATGGAAGATTGATGTTGTTAAGAAAGAAAGGGAAAAAATAGTTGAAGATGTTGAGGAGGAAAAAATATAAAAGAGGGGGGGTCAGGGGTATAAAAATAGTGCAGTGAAAGCCCCCTTTTTGAGAAAGCGTGCTATTGTTAGACGACAGGGCGTATCGTGTCTTGAATAATATATACATCTTTAATTCATAATTCTTTTAAAAAAACAAAATGGTAACAAAGACTATTGTCGTGGGGCACAAGAACCCTGACACTGATTCTGTTTTATCGGCGATTTTGGTTTCAAAGTTTTCTAAGAAGATCCTTGGTTTTGAAGCAGAGAGCAGGATTGCTGGAGATGTGAACAACGAGACAAAATATATTTTGGGTCTTGTAAAAACCGAAAAGCCGAAACTCATCAAGAAAATTACGACTGAGAAGGTGGTCTTGGTTGACACAACCGAGCCGGGGCAGATTGTTGACTGTTTGACCGAAGAGAACCTGACCGGAATAATCGACCATCATAAATTGGGCGGACTAAGGACTTTTAGTCCTATCTATTGCCGGGTTGAGCCTTTGGGCTGCGTCTGTTCCATCATATACAAGATATTGAAAGAAAATAATGTCAAAGTGGACAAAAAAACCGCGACAATGATAGTGGCAGGAATAATTTCCGATACCCTCAATCTGACCTCGCCGACTACGACTGCTACAGATAAGACTTATCTGAAAGAACTGGCTAAAATAGCTAAAGCGGACCTCAAACAATTCGCTGCGGATCAATTCGAAGCGAAGTCTAGTCTCAAAGGGATTTCTTTGGACAAAGTGGTCGAGTGTGACTACAAAGAATTTGAGATGGGCAGCAAGAGAGTCGGTATCGGAGTGTGGGAGACCACTAATCCAGAGAGTGTTAATGCCAGCGCACCCAAAATTATGAAGATTTTGGAAGACAAGAAGACAAAAGACGGGCTGGACTATATACTGTTCGGCGTGGTGGATATCATGAAGAATAACACACTTTGCTATATTATCGGTGAGGCAGAAGAAAAATTGATGAATGATGTGTTTGGAGCAGCGACCAAAGAAAATATGGTATTTTTGAAAGGCGTGGTATCGCGCAAGAAGCAGATAGTGCCGCAACTTATGAGCTATTTTACAAAATAAATGCGGTGTCATCCTGAGGTAATCCGAAGGATCCCGTTACTACAATTAATATAACATTATATAAAATTTTGTTCGTATGGCAGCGGGATTCTTTACTTCGCTTTGCTGCGTTCAGAATGACAAACTAATATAGAAAATTATGGAAAATACGATCAAAGATTTGGAAAAATCACAAAAGGAAATCTCAGTCACAGTTTCAAACGATGAGATGCAGAAATATATTGAGAAAGCAACTGGGGAAATCGCCAAGTCGATTGAGCTGGATGGATTTCGTAAAGGTAAGGTGCCGAAAGATGTCGTAAGACAAAAAATCGATGCTGAAAAGATTTATGAAGAGGCGACACAGATTGCCATCGAGGAAACTTATTTGGAGATTCTGAAAGCTAATCCGAAAATCGTTCCGTTGGGTCAGCCGAGGGCGGAAATTATCAAAATGGCAGTTGGGAATGATTTTGAATATAAAATGACGGTTTCTGTTATGCCAGAAGTAAAGCTCGGGGATTATAAGAAAATTGCGGAAAAAAAAGAGGTTAAAAAAGTGGATGAAAAGCGGATTGAAGATGAGCTTAAGGCTCTTCAAAAAAGAAAATCTTCTTTCATAACTAAAGACGAGGTGGCGGCGATGGGTGACCGCGTGGAAATTGATTTCGAGGTACGCGTGGGTGGTGTAAAAATCGAGGGTGGGGAAAGTAAGAATCATCCGCTCGTGGTCGGAGAGAATAAATTTATTCCTGGATTTGAGGACCAGTTGATCGGAATGAAAAAAGATGAAACTAAAGAGTTTGAACTTAAATTTCCAGATAATTATAAAGAGGATCTGGCGGGTAAGATGGCGACCTTCAAGGTTAAGTTGGATTTGGTGCAGAAAGTCGAGATGCCGAAAATTGATGATGACTTTGCAAAGAGTTTTGGAGAAATCAAAAGTCTTGCCGAACTTAAGGAAAATATGAAGAAGGGAATGGAAGCAGAAGAGGAACATCGTGCTGAACACGAGATGGAGCACAGGATTATCGACGCCGTGGTCAAAGATATGAAAGTTGAGATTCCTCAGATTCTCATCGATTCCGAAGTCAATAATATGATTGCTGAATTCAAAGGCAATATTTCTCAATCAGGAATGGATTTCGATGAATATCTGAAGAGTGCTAACGCAACTTTGGAAAGTCTGCACGAGGAATGGAAGCCTCTTGCCGAGAAGAAAGTAAAAGAAAACTTAGCAATTCGCGAAATCGCTATTTTGGAAGACATCAAGGCCGAGGAAGAAGAAATTACCAAGCAGGTAGATGAGACATTGAAACATTATCCGAACGCGGAGGAAATCCGAAAGAAAATCGATATGCATCGTTTCAGAGATTATATTGCGGGAGATATTCTTCGCGGTAAAGTTATGGATTTCATGAAGAAAATCGGAGAGAAGAAGTAAATTTACTTTTGAGTCAAATATCCAGAAAAAAGCAAATTTATTTTTGCTTTTTTCTTTGTTTATTGGATAGAGTAGCGCGATTTATCGCGCGCTGCTATCCAATGCAAACAAGGCAAAGAGCGCTGATATTTCTTGTATGGGATAATAGTGTGACTATCTGCGGGAGTGTGGTCTCTGACCCGGCCCCTGATAGTTTTAAAATTCATAAAATAAATCCTGTCACAATGTCAGTTTGTTGTGGAAAGTTTTGTCCTGAAATCGAACTGAAAGGGAACCGGTCTGGAGGCCAGTTCCCGCAATACAAATCTTTCTCGCATAAGATTGAGGGAGCGTTGTCTTTGACCAGCTCTTACTGAAGTTGAAGTCGAAATAATAAAAAAAATTGTTCTAATAATTTGTAATTTTTCTTCACAAATCCTCAAAAAGCAATTATACTAAATCAGTAAACAGTTAAACATAAAACATATGCTAATACCAACAGTAATCGAAAAATCAAGCGATGGTGAGAGAGCTTATGATATCTACTCGCGCCTTCTTAAAGACCGAATTATTATGCTGGGAGGTCCGATTGACGATGTGGTCGCTAGCACTATCATCGCTCAGCTTTTGTTTTTGGAAAAGCAAGATAAAAAGGCTGATATAAGTTTGTATGTGAATTCTCCAGGAGGGATAGTGACTTCCGCTTTGGCGATTTATGATACGATGAACTATATCAAGTGCGATGTCTCAACCGTTTGTATCGGAATGGCGGCCTCCGCGGCATCGCTACTTCTCTCAAGCGGTACCAAAGGGAAGAGGCTTATTCTGCCTAATGCAGAGGTTATGATCCATCAGGTGATGGGCGGTGCGGAAGGGCAGGCGAGTGATATCGAGATTTCCGCTAGACACATCTTGAAGATGAAAGCGAGTCTCAACAAGATTCTCGCCAAAAATACCGGCCAGCCTCTCTCAAAAATCGAAGCCGACTCCGATCGTGATTTTTATATGGATGCGGAAGAGGCGCGGAAGTATGGAATTGTGGATAAGATTGTGAGATAGGGTAAAATATATTTTGATATATTCCATTGTTATGGTAAGATCCTTTTTAGGAGGGGTGTCCTTGTGTCAATAAACAAAAAGGGAAGTGATCACAAACGAACAATAAAGTAATAGGTTTTGCAGCAGCCGTATTTTTTTTAAGCATAGCTTTTATTGCTATTGTATCTACGGGATCTGCTTATGATGGTGATGCAGCCGCGAACTATGCCTATTGGAATGTTAACGGCCCTTATGATTTTGAGTATGATTGTACAAATTTTGCCTCTAAGGCATTACAGGCCGGAGGATGGCAAGAAACTGGTAAGTATCTGTGGTATAGTTCGGACTCTTGGTATTATGATTGGCAACCTAGACCAGGCTACAGTGAAACCTGGGCAGTAGCGGATAGCCTGAATTATTTTTTGGCTACACATCCGGCAAGAGCTGCACCACTCTCTACTGTATATACCCCCTTTACTGATAAATATAAAAATGGGGATTTGATTCAAATTGATTTTGAAAGAGATGGGGATTGGGATCATACTATGGTTGTTTATGGAGTAAGTTCAAATGAGCTTTATCTGGCGTCACATAGTTCACTCTATCCCCTGGATACTTTGTCTCAGGTAAAGGCTAGAAATCCTAATGCCAATTACATAGGATGGAGTATAAAATAAAAAAGTAAATCACCCCTCCTTAATCTTTGTAAATACTAAGTTGAAAATACAACTTAGTATTTACGCTCTTTTGTAGATATGTAATGAATTAAACTTTTATTTATGAACTTTATTATTTTAAAAAAAAGTTTTTATTTTTTAATTTCCTTTTTAGTGCTAATAATCATTGGAAGTATTTTAGTTCGACATTTTACTGATAACAAGAAAGAGTTAACAAATGGTATAAGCTACGAATATTACATGAAAGATGATTCCATTTCATTGGCTGTTGAGAAATTTTTGGAGGATAAAAACGAGATATCTAAAATGGTTTCTGATAGTAATGTTGTATGTGCCGCTGTTAATCTTTGGGAAAAAGACTTTGAACAAGATGAAAAAGCAGCCATGATGTATGTAGAGTGTTTGGAAGTTACTATGGAGGATAATAAAATAAAAAAGGGTTTTTATTTTAATAATCCTAGCATGATGTTCAAGTTGAAAAAAGAAAGTGGAAATTGGAAAATCACCGACTATGATGATAGAACTTATTTTAAAGCTGAGACTAAAGATTGGGTTAAAGAATATTTAGAACAAATCCCAGATCAGAACAAGGATCAGACAGATAAAGATTTTATGGAAGCCAAATTGGTTAGTAAAATAGGAAAAATTTTCGGAATAGAGATTCCGTCATATTCTTTCCAGTATTGTTCTAACAATAATGATTGTTCAAATGGGGAAATCTGTGTTACGAAAGAGGATTATTCGCAAGCTATTAATAAATGTGTAAAACAATGCACATCTCATTCAGAATGTGGAAACGGATATGCCTGTAGAAAATATTATAGTAACGGTAATTACAATAATCAGAATATTTGCACTGTATATTTTGATGATATAAATGGTTTTATATCTATGCCCAACGAGCCTTTTTAGAATTTTATAATAGATTTGACAAAACTTTAAAATAATATAAAATAAGTCTTGTTAGTTCAATAACTAATAAAGTCTAGATAACTTTTTCACAAGTCGAGTTTGAATGGCAAAAGTCGGTCCTGAAAGGGGCTTGACAAATGTTTTATTTGCTCTATGATGGAGAAGTGATTTAAAAAAAGTTCGTTGAAAATTTGGTAAACATATATTGAGTAAGGTTCATATGAATTTCATATGAAAAACTTATTCCACTTACAAATTTTGTGTAGTTGTTCTGTGTCGAAAAAACTTTCACAAGACTCTATGAGTCTTTATTATAGTTCACATTTCTCGCTGTCCGTTTGAGTACTGGACTCGGGAAGAACCTATGATTTTTATTGAGAGTTTGATCCTGGCTCAGGATGAACGCTAGCGGCGTGGATAAGGCATGCAAGTCGAACGCTCCAGTTTACTGGAGAGTGGCAAACGGGTGAGTAATACATTGGTAACCTACCTTGAAGTTTGGGATAACTCCGTGAAAATGGAGCTAATACCAAATGGTCTCGCAAGAGTAAAGATTTATCGCTTCAAGAAGGGCCGGTGCACTATCAGCTAGTTGGTGAGGTAATGGCTCACCAAGGCTATGACGGTTAGGAGGCTCGAGAGGGTATTCTCCCACATTGGCACTGAGACACTGGCCAAACTCCTACGGGAGGCTGCAGTCGAGAATCTTCGTCAATGCACGCAAGTGTGAACGAGCGACGCCGCGTGAGCGATGAAGCCCTTCGGGGTGTAAAGCTCTTTTATTAGGGAAAAACTTTGATTGTACCTAGTGAATAAGAGGTTGCTAACTCTGTGCCAGCAGCAGCGGTAATACAGAGACCTCAAGCGTTATCCGGATTTATTGGGCGTAAAGCGTCTGTAGGTTGGATAAATAGTCAGATGTCAAATTCTAGGGCTTAACCTTAGAACTGCATTTGAAACGTTTATTCTAGAGGATAGTAGGGGCAAGTAGAACTTATAGTGTAGCAGTAAAATGCGTTGATATTATAAGGAATACCAAAAGCGAAGGCATCTTGCTGGACTATTCCTGACACTGAGAGACGAAAGCGTGGGTAGCGAATGGGATTAGATACCCCAGTAGTCCACGCTGTAAACGATGGATATTAGGCATTAGGAGTGTCGACCCTTTTAGTGCCGAAGCTAACGCGTTAAATATCCCGCCTGGGAAGTACGGCCGCAAGGCTAAAACTCAAAGGAATAGACGGGGACCTGCACAAGCGGTGGAACATGTGGTTTAATTCGACGATAAACGAGGAACCTTACCCAGGCTAGAAGCCATTCGAATTCCGATGAAAGTTGGAAGTGCCGCAAGGAGCGAATGGACAGGTGCTGCATGGTTGCCGTCAGCTCGTGCCGTGAGGTGTTCGGTTAAGTCCAGCAACGAGCGCAACCCTTGTCGAATGTTGTATTTCTCATTCGATACTGCCCGAGTTAATTGGGAGGAAGGTGGGGACGACGTCAAATCAGCATGGCCCTAGACGCCTGGGGCTACACACATGTTACAATGGGGGTCACAATGGGTTGCCAAACCGAAAGGTGGAGCTAATCCCATCAAAGACTCTCTCAGTTCGGATTGAGGGCTGCAACTCGCCCTCATGAAGCCGGAATCGCTAGTAATCGTGAATCAGCTATGTCACGGTGAATACGTTCTCAGGTCTTGTACTCACCGCCCGTCACATCAAGAGAGTCGGTAATACCCGAAGCTCCTTCGTTTAATAGAGGGAACCACGGTAGGATCGGCAATAAGGATGAAGTCGTAACAAGGCATCCGTAGCGGAAGCTGTGGATGGATCACCTCCTTTCTAGGGATGATTAAGAACCGTAAGGTTCTAACGACCCGAGGTCACAAGACTATCTGTATAGTCTTCTATAAGCAGTTTGAGATTACTGCTTCAAACAAAAGCTCCTCAGAACGACTACACAAAGTTTATAAGATATGTTACCAAATTTTCAGGGAATTGACGCAAGAGCTTTAGTGCTTGCGAAATAATGAGATACTGCTCTTGAATGAGTAGTTTTTTGTTAATTTATTTTTATGGAAAATAGCTGGGGGATTAATTATAATAATATTATTGAACAATGTATTGTTGCTGTTATCGTTGCTGTAATATTAGGGATATTGTCCAAATTACTAAAATATCAATTAAAGAATAGAATCGTTATTTTTATTAGAAGGATTCAACTTTGTTTGTTTCCTACTAAGTTTAATATAGCTATTTCTATAAATTGTGAAGACAAATCCGAATCTGAGAAATATTATAAGGAAATAAACAAACAATTTGCTATAATCGTTAGAGACTATGGATTATCTAAGTATTTAGTACTGAAAGATATCTCTAAGGTTAAGACTTTTTATTCCACTGAGATTGCAGAAAAATTTGTTAAGAATAAGGATCTGGATCTGCTAATTTGGGGAGATGCTTCTATGGATGGACTTAAAGAGAATGATATAGATATAACAAAATTTAAATTGTATTTTACATATAATCTACCAAGAGACAAACGAGATAAGGAGAATCAAATAGGGAAACTTATTAATTTTGATATAAATTCACACCTTGCTACAAAGAATTATTTGCAGATACTTAAAAAGGACTCTTCTAAAGATGTCGAAATAATAACAAATAATTTATTTGATATCACATTGTATATAGTCGGCATATCATCTCGATTGTTCGGTAGAATTGAGATTAGTAAGGATATCTTTGAGGTTTTATACAATAAGACCAAGGAAGACGGAAAAGAATTCAAATTAGCGGTTTTTGCTAATTTGGTTGACTGTTATAAGCTAATTATTTTTAATGCAATTACAAATAAAATTAGAAATGATTTCATTAAAGCTCAAGAATGTTGCGAGAAAATACTAGTATTAAATCCAAATAATTATTTTGGTCTAGTTAATTTGGCATATATAAAGTATAAATTAGGGTATACAGATAAAGCAAAGGATATCGTTGATCAATAAAGAAACCTTTATCCGAATTCATCGGCTGTTGAAGAAGATACTGCATTCATGGCAATCCTAGACAAGAGGTATTCAAATGCCTACAAACATTATAAAAATTTAATAAAGATGGAAGGCAAAGATGAGGCCGGCTTTAATATTGAAGACACTCTAGAAATTCAATATGAAGAATATGAAAATAGTAATGAGATAGGTCATTTATATGGAGCTGGTGTTTTAAATTATTATTGGGGCGATAAATTACTAGCTAAGAAAGATTTAGAGAAATTCGTTAAGGAGGCTGACTATGATAAGTATAAAAAAATGCGTCGCCATGCTAATGAATTATTGGCTATTTATGATTCAGATTTCGGGTCAAGCCCGGAATGACAGACATAAGTGGAAATGGGACGTGGAGTAGATAATATTTATTTCGGTTTATTCATTTTTTTTCTGTCATTCCGGCCCCCGAGCCGGAATCTGCGGGGTGCTACGCTGATGCTTTATATCCTGAAGCGAATAAAACTATTTCACGGTATTTCGAGGGCGAAAGATTGAGTGTGGTGCGATAAATAGAATAAAATAGTAAAATAGCTTGCAGACTCCGGGTCAAGCCCGGAATGACACAACCTGACGGTTTTTGTTAAGATTAATAATGTCAAGACCATAAAATCGGTGGCGTAAATTTTAGGCTAAAACTGGGGCGACGGGTACGAGGTCTGACCTTTTAGATGCTCAAGGTCAGACCTCGTCAATACCAAGATTATTTGCCCCTTGCATAAAAATAAAACCTTGTTATAATTACAAATGTATTTTTGAAATACAGATTTTCTTGTTGGGAAGTTAGGGCGCATAGCTCAGTTGGCTAGAGCACTACACTGATAATGTAGAGGTCCATGGTTCGAGTCCATGTGCGCCCACTCGGTTTTGTTTCTATATTTTATGGGCCCATAGCTCAGTTGGCTAGAGCACCTGCTTTGCAAGCAGGGGGTCGCAGGTTCGAATCCTGTTGGGTCCACCCATAATGTTTGTATAATCTACGATTAAAAACAAGTCATCTTGTTTTTTTGTTGTACATAAAACCGAATAGTTGTATAATCTTTGTAATAGCATTTGAGAATTTTAGAACTTTTTGATATTTTTTAAAAAATGGTGTATAGTTTGTGGTATAAGAAAAATAAAAAGCGGTTAATCATATTTTGATAAAAATAAAACAAGAAAGGAGGTGTTGAAAATGCAGTATCATCTAATGACGGATTATTACTTCATGATGCTCGATCAAATGATTGCTTTTTACAAATCTGTTTTTTCTGAGGGGTTTGTTTATTCAGTGGTTATTTTGGTTATCGGAGCGATCTTTGCTACAGAGTTTGGGAAACTTTCAGGCAGAATCGTCAGAGATATCGGGCTTGAAAAATCTCTTGAAAAAGCCGGAGTCAAAGGTTTCCTGAAAAAAGGGGGGGTAAGGTTTTCGGTCTCGTCTTTGGTGGAATGGATAGTAAAATGGTTTATTCTTCTATTCGCCTTAAACATTGCCGTTGAATCTTTGGGTCTTCCACAAGTTTCTGGCTTCCTGTCTGATATGTTGGGCTATATGCCGAACTTGATCGGAGCAGTAGCGATTCTGTCCATAGGACTCATCGTTTCTCAGATGGTTTATGAGGCTTTGGAAGGAACTAGCAACGCTGTTGGTTTGGAAATCTATCACATAGCAGCAGTTGCCCTGAAGACATTGATTATCGTGATAACCTTTCTTGTTGTTCTCGAACAAGTCGGAATTCAAACGACTGTACTCCAAATTTTTGCAGGAGGCTTATCTCTTATGATGGCTTTGGCTGGAGGTTTGGCATTCGGTCTCGGCGGACAATATCATGCCAAGGAGCTCTTGGACGAAATGAAAAGTAAGTTGAGAAAATAGTTTTTTATTACAAAGGCAGACCGATTTTATCCGGCCTGTTTTTGTTTTTTTTTAAAAAGTGGTAGAATGGTGAGAAGGACATGTGGCGGTGAAATCTGAACTGTCTCAAGCCCGCATTTAAAAAATATTATTTTATAAAAAAATGAAATATACAGAGGAAAAAAAGAAGATTGCAAGAGATGCTTTCTGGAACTTTCGAAAAAAGATAAATGCCCTTATGGAAAAATATCAGAGCAATCTATTTGTGCAAAAAAGTCTCGAAGATGCGGAAAATGAAATTGAGGAGCAGAAAAACGAAGTCGAGCGGATGACTTCCGCTGCCAAGCGAGGGGTTAGAGAGATCGAGAATGATATTTTTCAAAAGGAATTGAGTGAGGGGGAAGTGACGGAAGTGCAGGACGCAGGTGAGGATATGAGAAATAAGATAGAAGAGGCAAAAAGAGAATATTATAAAGAGTTGGAAACGGATATGAAAAACATAGGGAAAGAAGCAGTAATAGAAATTGAAGAGGATGTTTCGCCTGCGGAAAATAAAACAGAGGAAATAATCTTGGCAGATGAAGATGAGGAGGCTAGAAAAGTTATTGAGGAAGTGAAAAAAATATATGCCGATGAGGCTCCAAAATCGAAGGAGGAAAAAATTGATAAAGTCGCGGAGGTTCCTGCAATCGAGGATGAAAGTGAAAAAAACGATCAAGTAGCAGAAACGGAAGAGGGCTGTAAGGTTTGTAGAAGCGTCTTGCAAAGTGATGTTTGCGCGAAATGTGGAACAAAAAAATATTCTCTTGTGGCTGATGATATTTTGCAGGGAAAAAAAGTCCCAGAATTTGATGAATATATCGGACTATCCTTGTCGATTTTTAAAGATGCTTTTTTTGAACAAGGAGATGATTCGGATAAGAAGGTCAGGCTGTTTTCCGATGTGCTTAGAAAAGGCTTTGATCTTTATCTGAATAGTTTCTCTGAAACGGAACGCACGCAATTGATAGGAATAACCGAAGGTAGGGGCAGCGTGTTTATACAGAAAATTATGGAGGAGTTTGTGGCGGTAGTTATGGAGGACTCATATGTGAAAGACAAGCCGCAGATTTATGACGAAGTAAAAAAAATCAGAGAAGTTTCTAGAGATAAGCTTGTACAGCTTCTGGACTCTATCCAGGAAAAGAATAAGGGCGGAGAATCTTTTGATGCCATTTTGAACTTTAGCGAAGAAAATCTTTCTGAGATAGAGAAGGCGGCTTTTTTTGGTATGAAACAGGTCTTGAGAGATGCGCCTTTGGAAATGAAAGAAAGGACCGTTTCCAGTGTGGCGGCACGAATCAACGAATATGAGAGATCGCTGGAAAAAGAACTTAATAAAATCAAGGGTAAATAGAACTTTTTGATGAGATATCGGGCGTGGGAGTTGTTCGAATAATGTCTTTTTCTTGGCACAAAAACGGTTTGTGACGAACATTGAACAGCACCCCTTGACACCTTTTTTTGTTGTGTTATTATGGGGAAGTGATTTGTACATAGAAAAGTTTCTGGGAACGAAAAATCGCTTGTAAGAGAATCATAATAACAACTTATTATGTTTTGATTTTAAGAGGCGACAAATGCTCTTTGTTTTTTTTCGTTCTAAAAAATGAAACTAGCAGTCTGAAAGTATTTTTTAATCGATGGATTGAAAAATGCTTCCGGATTGTTAAAAATCCGGAGGAATGAACTTTGACAATTCAGAGGGTAATATATAAGGCGTTAACTAACAATTATTAATTGCTAGTTAATCATTGCATTAAATAAACACGTAAGGGTGTATGGTGGATGCCTTGACACAAAATGACGATGAAGGACGCAGTACGGCTGCGAAAAGCTTCGGGGACCTGCCAAACAAGGATTGATCCGAAGATTTCCGAATGGGGAAACCCGTACGAACTAAATATTCGTACATCTCTACCTGAATATATAGGGTACGAGAGGAAGACCAGGCGAAGTGAAACATCTCAGTAGCCTGAGGAAAAGAAAGAAATACGCGTGTGCTATTATTTCACTGATAATTTGTTTATTAGTGAAGTACTAGCATAACTCGATTCCCTAAGTAGTGGCGAGCGAACAGGGAAAAGCCCAAACCTCATGTCTTCGGATATGGGGGGTTGTAAGACAGTAACATAGATTGATTTATCAGTCTGAGAAGCAAACAACTTGTATCTTGGTTAATCAAATAAGCTGGAAAGCTTAACCACAGAGGGTGAAAGTCCCGTAGGTGAAAACCGTTACAGGCTTCTTGTTATTGATCTTGAGTAGCATAGGACCAGAGAAATCCTATGTGAATCCGGCAGTCCTACTAAAATAGACTTCGGTCTATCTGCCAAGGCTAAATACATTTTGTGATCGATAGTGAACTAGTACCGTGAGGGAAAGGTGAAAAGTATCCCGGAAGGGAAGTGAAATAGACCTGAAACCATACACTTACAAAGAGTGGGAGCCCGCCTTCGGGTGGGTGACCGCGTGCTTTTTGTAGAACGAGCCAACGAGTCTACAGTATGTTGCGTTAAGTTAAGTCCGACAGGACGGAGCTAAAGTGAAAGCGAGGGTTAATAGCCCGTTAGTAGCATACTTAGTACACGAAACCGGGTGAGCTTACCATGGTCAGGGTGAAGCTGCGAGAATATCGTAGTGGAGGCCCGCACCCACCAGCCGTGCAATACTGGGGGATGAACTGTGGTAAGAGGTGAAATTCCAATCGAACTCGGTGATAGCTTGTTCTTCCCGAAATAGCTATAGGGCTAGCACCGCATTTACCTGCTAGAGGTAGAGCACTGTCAGGAGCTGGGGGGTTTATCCTACCCTCTCCTAGCAAACTTCGAATACTAGCCAGTCAAATGTGCGGTAGTCAGTACTTCGGTGATAAGATCGAGGTACAAGAGGGAAACAGCCCAGATCGTAGTCTAAGGTCCCTAAATTCAAATTAAGTGGTAAAGGAAGTAATTGTCCTATGACAGGTAGGAGGTTGGCTTAGAAGTAGCCATCCTTTAAAGATAGTGTAACAACTCACTTCTCGATTATGGACAGTTGCACCGAAAATTTAACGGGG
>JAQUYG010000019.1 GCA_028691985.1 Minisyncoccota bacterium | reverse complement strand
GGTATCCTGTTTCGGTTGAATATTGCTTCTTTGCGAGAAATGGACCTGTGGGGTTATAAACCATGGCGCACCAATTGTCAGTCAGGCACTCTATCAAGCTGAGCTACAGCCCCCCCCCTTTTTTATTTTTTTAAAAAATATGAATACCCAGACCGAGATTTTAACCCGGGTCGTACTTCCCCTTTGAGAGAATATTATATCTATAATATCCGATTTTTCCCTAGGGCTATTAGGATAAACCGCTACTCTATCCAGGCCTTTTATTTTTAATAGGGTTCTATTCTGCATAAAGATTAAATTTTGTCAATACTTTTGCGGAAAGTAGCAAAATATTGTAAAATAAAATTATTAAACATAAAATCTCTTAAAAAAATGACAATAAAAACCTATCTTTTGGGAATGGGCTTGAGCACGATCGTTTCTTTCGCGGCATGGGTTTTGGTTTTGCAGAATGTTGATCCTAATAGCGCCGGTTTGTTGGGTTTTTTGCTCTTTTATTTTACTTTGTTTTTTGCGTTGACCAGTTTCTTCTCTTTGGTAGGATTTTATTTCCGTCGTAAGATTTTTGAAAACAGCATCGAGTTCAAACAGGTGGAGATCGCTTTTCGGCAGGGGATGTTCTTTGCCGTCACTTTTGTCGGGCTTCTAATCCTGCAGGGAGAAAGGGTACTTGATGTCTATAGTGCATTTTTGTTTGTTCTGTTTGTTGTGGTGATGGAATTTTATTTCTTAGTAAAAAAATGATATCTGTTGAAAAAAGAAAACAAGAACATATTGAGATCTGTTTACGGAAAGATGTTAATTTCACTAAGACGAATGGTTTTGAGAAATATGATTTTGTGCACAATGCTTTGTGTGATTTCGATTTTTCAGATATTGATTTGTCCTGCGAATTTTTCGGGAAGCAGTTGAAGGCGCCGATTGTGATTTCGTCGATAACGGGTGGGTGTGAAGAAGCAGAGAGGATAAACCTTAATCTGGCGACGGCAGCGCAGAAGTTAGGAATTGCGATGAGTTGCGGATCTCAGAAAGCGATGATAAAGAATCCAGAGTGTGCTTATACCTATGGAATAAGGAGTGTCGCGCCGGATATTTTATATCTGGGTAATATTGGCTTGGATTACTTGAAAAATCATGAAAACTTTGCTAGAGTGAAATTAGCGTTGAAGTCCATCGGAGGGGACGGAATTTTTGTACATTTAAATTTGGCGCAGGAACTTTCTCAGAGGGAGGGCGAGAGGGATTTTGCCGGATCCTACGATGATTTGGCAGATTTCGTGAAATTTATGGATGAGCCGGTTTTGGTCAAGGAAGTTGGGGCTGGGATATCGAGCTTTGTCGCTAAGAGGCTAGAAAAAGCCGGAGTGGCTGCGATTGATGTTGCGGGTGCGGGCGGAACAAGCTGGACAAAGGTAGAGGGTTTTCGGCAGAAAGATGGCTCGGTCGGTAGAAGGTTCGGAGAGTGGGGGATTCCTACGGCAGATTGTCTAGTAGATTGCCTAAAATCTGTTCAGACGCCGCTCATTGCAAGCGGTGGCATCTATGACGGTATTACTGCGTGTAAAGCTTTGGCGATGGGCGCTTCTCTTATAGGCGTTGCGGGTCCTCTCCTTAGATGTGCGAACGAAAGCACAGAAACAGTGCAAAAATTTTTGGAGAATTATATTCTCGAGATGAAGATTTGCATGATGTTGGTGGGATGCAGGAGGTTGGAAGATCTGAGGGAGAAGAATGTGGATATTCTAAAGAGGTGAAAAATTTTATTTACGATAATTATTTTTTCTTTGTTATTTTGAACGGATGTGAGAAATAGCTTTATTGTCAATTAATCATATTATTCAACCAATGGCAGTGTATAAACCTAACGAAGGGATTCTTCGGCTTCGCTATCGCTGCGCTCAGAATGACAAGGCTTATAATTCGTTTGTGATGGTTAGATTTTAAACATGAAATTAAAATAATATTGAACATATGCCAGCAAAAAGAGACAAGATAATCCGATTTTGTAATGAATATTTGAAGGTTAGTGACTTTGAGGACTATTGTTATAATGGCCTGCAGATTGAGGGCAAGGAAGATGTCGGGAAAATTGTAACAGGAGTATCTCTGAGCAAGAAGCTGATCGAAGCGGCTATTGGTAAGAAAGCGGATATGATTATGGTACATCATGGTTTTTTTATGAACGAGATGCCAAGTCCTTTCAGGTTATCGGGATATCGTAAAAATCGTGTAAAAGAGCTTTTGGAAAATGATTTAAATCTTGTTGGCTATCATCTGCCGCTTGATGCACATCCGGTAATCGGGAATAATATGAGCCTTTGTAAAATATTGGGGATAAAAAAAACTAAGCCTTTCAGTTATGGATTCATAGGTGAAATAGACAAGCCGACAGATTTTGAAAAGTTTAAGAAACATGTCGAGGTGCAACTATGCAAGCAGAGTTTTTCGATAGCGGCTGGAAAAAAGAAAATTAAAAAAGTTGCAATTGTTTCAGGAGGCGACTCTCCAGATTTTGAAGAAGCATATCTAGCCGGAGCGGATGTATTTTTGACGGGAGATATACGAGAGGATGTGGTGCGCAAAATTGAAGAGGTAGGAATCAATTTTATAAATGCTGGACATTATAACACCGAGAAAGAGGGGATTAAGAATTTGGGTGAAATGATAGCGAAGAATTTCAAAATAGAGGTGGAATTTGTAGATGTTCCGAATGAAATTTAAGGCGTTTCGGAGTAGCAGGCTTCAGTCTGCGCGGCTACCCCGCGCGGGCATTCTGTTTATCTGCATAGGATAGCAGCGCGGGTTAAGACTCGCTGCTCCATAATAATAATATATAAAAATAATTCAATCATATGAAAGATAAAATTGAGAAAATAAAAAAAGCCGCCTTGGCGGAAATCTCTGCAGTGGAAAGTGATGAGGGGTTGGAGGAGGTACGGGTGAAATATTTGGGCAGGAAAAGCGAGCTTACGGAGGTTTTGAAAGGGCTTCGGGATATGTCCGTAGAGGAAAAAAAGGAAATCGGACAGATCTCTAATCTCGTAAAAAATGAAATCGAATCGGCTATCATCCGGAAGGAAACAGAGATGAAAGAGAAAGAGTTTGCCGAATTGGATGCGAAAGAAAAAATAGATGTCACTTATCCGGGGGAGAAAGTACCGGTGGGGCATCTCCATCCGCTCACCAAAACCCGCTATGAAGTCGAGGACATTTTTCGTTCAATGGGATTTTTGATTGCTGATGGCCGGGAGGTGGAAGATGAGTTCCATAATTTTGATGCGCTCAATATTCCACAAAATCATCCTGCTCGGGATATGTGGGACACTTTTTGGCTCAAAGACGGCAATCTTCTGCGTACCCATACTTCGCCGATGCAGGTAAGATTTATGGAGGAAAACAAGCCGCCATTTCGCATTATCGTGCCGGGGCGTACTTTTCGTTTCGAAAATTCCGATGCCACCCACGAATCGAATTTTCATCAGGTCGAAGGTCTGATGGTTGACGAGAGCGGCAAGCTCACGGTTGCTAATTTCAAATCAGTGATGGCGGAATTTATGAAAGGGCTTTTTGGCAAGGAGCTCGAAATCCGTCTTCGACCCAGTTATTTTCCATTCGTGGAGCCGGGGTTCGAGATTGATGTCGCTTGTCCGTATTGTGCCGGCAAGGGCTGCCGTATCTGTAAGATGACAGGCTGGATCGAGATCTTGGGTGCGGGGATGGTCAACCAGAAAGTTTTTACCTCTGTCGGATTAGAGGAAGGAAAATACGAGGGTTTTGCTTTCGGTGTAGGACTTGAGCGGATCGCAATGATTAAGACGGGGGTGAATGATTTGAGATTATTTTATGGGAATGATATGAGATTCTTGGAGCAGTTTTAGTTTTTTGACAATAAAAAAAGAAAGTTCGTTTTTGACTTCCTTAATATAATGTTCTTGTGAAAAGGTTTCCCCCTATGAAGATGAATTCTGTAATTTCGGCACAGCTCCAGAGAGTCATGCCGTTCCAGGGTTGAATGTTATATAATGTAACAATTTCTATTTTACTCCTATTTTGTAAATGGATATACATATTTCTATCTTTTATAACTATCTCTCTGGGAACACATCTCAGCAATATCACATTTACCGTATCTATTGTTTCGGTGGATGTTACTTTTATAATCCTTCTTTCTATGATCCTGTCTGTTGCTTTTGTATTTTTAAAGGGGTGGTGATCTTCTATCATTTGTGGTACTTTTTCTAAGAAGTTTTTGTTTAGTATTGTTTTTTCTACATCTTCCCAAATCGGTCCATCATAACTTGGCAACATTAAACTCTCCTTTTTATTTTTGAAAATTATAAATTAAGAATAATAAACTGTTAAGCATAATTGATTTAGATTCTAAATTAGCTCATAACCAATCAAAATGAAAATATCATATAAATGGCTGAAAGATTTCGTCGAAATAGATAAGTCGCCTGAGGAGCTGGCCAAGCTACTGACCTCGCATTCTTTCGAGGTGGAGGGCGTGGAGGAATTGGGTGCGGGCCTTGATCAAGTCGTAGTCGGTGAGGTGGCCTTCAAGGATAAACATCCGGATGCGGACAAACTCAGTATTACTAAGGTCAAGGTTTCTGAAAGTGAAATTTTGGATATAGTATGCGGCGCGCCCAATGTTGAAGTTGGGCAAAAGGTGGCGGTGGCTTTGGTCGGTGCCGAGCTTCCTAACGGCATGAAGATCGAGGAAAGAAAGGTGCGTGGGGAAAAATCTTGCGGGATGATCTGTGCGGAGGATGAGTTGGGTTTGGGCAAGAGCCACGAAGGTATTATGGTTTTGGACTCGGCTTTGGAAATCGGAACTCCGATCCGCGAGGCGCTGGGGCTCAATGACTCGATTTTAGACATAGACATCCTTCCCAATCGTGCGCACGACTGTCTGGGGCATTACGGTGTGGCGCGTGAGGTTGCAGCACTTACGGGACAGGAGCTCAAAAAATTTGATGTTCAAACTTCGGTCGAGCAAAAAAATAAAAACAAAGTTCTGGAGGTCGAGGTTTTAGAGAAAGATATGTGTCGAAGATATAGTGCGGCGGTTGTGAACGATATCGAGGTCAAGGAGTCGCCGGATTTCATCAAAGCGAGATTGCAGAGTTGCGAGCTCCGGCCTATCAATAACATCGTAGATATCACGAATTATATCATGTTTTCTTTCGGTCAGCCGATGCATGCTTTTGATGCGGATAAACTGAATGGGAAGATTGTCGTGCGGCTCGCGAAAGCAGGCGAGAAGATCTTAGCGCTGGATGACAAGGAATATGAGCTCATAGAAACTGATCTCGTAATCTGCGATGCGGAAAAGCCGATTGCCATTGCGGGGGTTATCGGCGGCAAGGAAACGGCTGTATCGGAGACGACCAAGAGCATAATTTTCGAATCGGCTAATTTCTTCGGCACGAATATCCGTAAGACGGCACAACGCCTTAAGGTTGCGACCGACTCTTCTCACCGTTTCGAGCGGGAAATCGATCCGGAGCTCACGATGCCGTGTCTTCAGGAGGCGGTGGGATTGTCCGGCGGGAAAATCGTGGAAGATATCATCGATGTGTATTTCGCACCCAGAGCGGAGAGAAAGATAGAGTTCGCTTATGATCGCATTGAAAATCTGCTGGGCATAAATATTCCTCGGGAAAAAGTGCTATCAATCTTGAATTCTCTCGGTTTCAAAGCGACGAGCGAAGAAGATAAAATCAAAGTAATCGTGCCGACTTTCCGTATCGATGTGGAAAAGGTGAATGATATTATCGAGGAAGTGGCTCGTATCAATGGCTATGAGAATATCGCCGCCGAGCAGGCATGTGTCCGGATGGCACAAGTCCGTCAGAATGCACTTTGGGAAATAGAAAGAGAAATTGCCAGTGCGTGGAAAGGCCTGGGTTTTTCCGAAGTCTATAATTATTCGCTTATCGGCGAGAAAGATTTTGAAAACTTTGATCTTGATGTTGCGGACGCTCTGGAACTCAAGAACTATCTGAGTGAGGATGCCAAATTTTTCCGCACCAGCATGATGCCGCGGATATTGGGGAATGTTGAAGAAAATCTGAAATATCGCGATGAAGTGAGAATATTCGAATTGGGGCGCGTGGCTTTCAAGAAAGAGAACGAATTACCTCTGGAGAAGAAATTCCTGAGTGGCGTTTTATCGTCAAAAAATATCGACAAAGAAAAACTTTTTTCCGTCGGGAAGGGGGAAGTTGAGGCGTTTTTGGAAAATCTCGGTTTTGATGACGCAAAGTATGAGGTTATGGAAGCCAGTGGAAAATTATGGCATGGGGGGCAGTCAGCTATAATAATCATAGACGGCAAAACGGTCGGGAAAATGGGCGTTATCCACCCGCAGATTTTATCCAGACTGGGCATGGAGACCAGAGTTTTCGGTTTCGAAATTTATGAAGAGGAATTAGCGGCACTGAGGAAGGAAACCGGTGTTTTCAAGGGCATAAACAAAATGCCGGAAAGCGAATTCGATTTGGCGGTAGTAGTGGACAAAGATTTGGAGTGGCAGAAAATAGCCGACTCAGTTTTCGGCCTGGGTGATAAAAATATCATAAAAGTCGTTCCTTTTGATGTTTATGAAGGGGAGAATATCGATGCAGGTAAAAAGAGTGTTGCTTTCAAAGTCATATGTCAGGCAGAAGACAAGACTCTCGGTGATGAAGAGATCAAGACAATTATGGATAAGATTATTGAAGCGCTTGGGAAATTTGGTGGTGAAATCAGGAAATAAAAAACAGATTTATATTTTATATAAATTAATTTATATAAGAAACTATGCAAAAAGAACCGCTGTCTTTATCTATGGTGAAAATCGTTATCAGGGTTAGTTTGATTGTGGGAGTTGCTTTAGTGTTCGGTATCACGGGATATCTAGCAATAAACAAGGATAATCTAGGCGGTTTATCGAAAAGCGACATAGAAGAGAATGATAATTCTGCGATTGATGAAACAGCAACTTGGGAAATTTATGCGAATGAAGAGTATGGATTTGAAATGAAATATCCGAATGGGTGGTTTTTATATGAGGGCGGAGACAATGTTTATTTCCAGCCAGACGAGGAAGTAAAAGGGAATATTCCGGGTCCTCACGCGAGTGCTCTTTCCGTTAAGATAGAAAAATTTTCTGAAGACGGGAATCTAGAGCAAAAGATTAAGACGGATAAGAATCGGGCAGGAATAGAATTTGAACAAAGTAAAATCATGATAGGAGGTGAAGATGCTTTTTTGGTGAAATCGATTTGTGAAGGCGTCGGTTGTGGAAGTCCGGAATGGTACTTTGTAAAAGATGAATATCTGTATAATTTTAATTCTAATCTAGGATATTCTCCTGTGTTTGATAGGGTTATCTCCACTTTTAAATTTATAGAAAGAGAAAAATCAGCTTCGTGTTCAAAAGAAGGAGATTTGTCCGTTTTAGAGAATTCGGCTTATCCTAGCAGTAAGGCGAGAATAACTAGCAAAGAAGGCAACCAGGGAGGAAGGTCTTCTTTTCCCAATAGGTCTTTTGTTATCGACGATTCCGATTTTATCTTAGAGGGGGTAAATGTTCCAGAAGTGAATAAAATAACCGTGGAATGGGATGGTGATAAAAAGGCGATGCAAGTGGAAAATTTTGAAAGAGGAGATACTCATTGGTGTTTTGAAATAAGCGAGGCGAAAGGTAATTTGGCGAAGGGGGTTAATATTTATATAGTGAGGTTGGATCTCGATGAAGATGAAGCAATTGAATATAGTGTGCGATTAACTCAAAATGTTTTTAAAAGTGAGATTGAGGATGAGGAAGTCCTGCATATAAATTGGCTTTCTGAAATTGAAGAGGCGTCAGTGGAAAAATTTTTCTCTCAGCAGCAGCGGGACAATTTTTATACAGATTGTAACTATTATGAATCTGATTATCGGACCGAGAAGCCTTGCTATGATTTGTTTTCTTTCTATAAGGCAGGAACCGTGAGCGATGGTAAATATAAGGGTTACGATTATTACCTTATTTCGATGACGGTTATGGGGCATGGAGAAAGTGATTATTATTATAGGATGATTTTTAGCCCGACAGATAAAAGGATGATTCTTATGGCAGAATATTCGAATGGACTTGAAGCTCGAGATAAAGAATATTTTACCTTGGCAAAAAATATTACTATAGATAATCTGTTACCCAAGGCGGAAATTCCGATCCCAAATACGAAATATTTTCTTGAGGCGCACAGCGAGAGTCCTAATATTTTGTTTTCTGATATAGCTGAAGGATATTATTCCAGTACTTGTAGCAAGATATTTACCGATAATGATGCGGGAGATGTATATTTAGAAGAAAATAAGAAGGCATTTTTTATAAGAGTATCGGACGGATCGTTGATGGTTTATAGGATAAAGCTTCCTTTTGCCAGTGCTAGAGAGGAGTCAAGTGATTGGAATGCGGATGATCTTTTATTGGATATCCAATTTATGGATGGTAAGCAGAATACCGAGTATTATTTGCATGGTTCAAGATATCAATTCGTATGTGCAGGTGGAGCCCTATATGACATAGTTTCTGATAATTTCCTGAATATTGATACGCAGCTTAGACTAGCAGGAACAAGTTCGTCGGGAGATAAATTCTATGAGATAAGCGATGAGGCGAAAATGAAAGCAATCTATGATAATAAAAGCACCATTCCTTACGGAGGTATCTCCGGTAGCACCTCTTATATCTTTTCTCAGGATATGACTTTTGAGGAATTCCAAGATTTACATCCGTTACTTTTCTGGAAAGATCCTTTCGGAAGATGGATACAATTCACTAATAATATTTTTTCTTCTGCGGCGGAATGCGGTGGAGGATTCGGCAAGTCGGCTTTATAAGATATCTTAATGAAATATATAAGTGGGAAATTTGTTATAGCTCTTGTTTTTGCGAGCTTAATTTTGATTTGTGTCTCGTTCTCCAGAAAGGATACGGGAAAGGGCGAAGATGCGCAGGTGGCATATCTCATCAAGGGGAATGAGGCGGTTATACATCATCTTTCTTATAGGTCCAATCCGAGGCTATATGAGATGGCTTATGCTGGATTAGAAGATGAAGACCCGATAGGGGAAAAAATATACGGCGGTATAACCCCTCATCATTTTCTGGCGTCTGGACTCATCGCTAAATTTTTTAAGAAGTTGGAGTCTCAGAAAAATATAGAAACAGTGGTCATCGTCGGTCCGAATCATTTTGGAATGGGATTTGGCGAGGCGTTAACCTCGCGCGCTTTTTGGGATACTCCTTTCGGCGATTTGGAACCTGATACGGAATTAATCAATTCCTTGATTGGGGATAGTCTGGTAGAGGTAAACGAAAGGCCGTTTGAGGAAGAGCATTCAATTTCAACAAGCATGCCGTTTATCAGAAAAACTTTTCCCTCCGCGAAAATTGTCCCTATCATCTTAAAAGAAGATACAAACTACGATACTTGCAAAAAAATTGCCGAAAAGATATATATGGAGTCTGACGGCAGGACCTTGGTGATTGCCAGCGTGGATTTCTCGCATAATTTCCCCTTGGTGGAAGCGCAGGAAAGAGACAAAGAATCAATCGCGGTTATAGAAAATTTTGATTTTGATAACTTGTCTACTTTGGAGATCGACTCTCCGGCATCAATCTATCTCTTGCTGTACTTTTTGAAATTAAACGGTGTTGACGAATTGGTATTCTCCGAAAGGTCTAACTCGGCATTAATAGGAGATTCTTCTCGGGACGATGAAACGGTGGGGTATTTTATTGGACACTTTGGTCTTTCAGATTAGAGTTCATTTTTTGAGAAAATCCCCAGCTATTGAAGAAAAAGCCAAAATTTGATAGAATAGAGCTGTGGGCCGTTGTGGCTTGCGGCTTTATTTTGTGGCATTTTAAGCAAATAATTTTTAGAATATTATGGCAAGACAGACTGATAATGGCGAATATGGCGCCAAGAACATCCAGGTATTGGAGGGGCTGGATCCGGTTCGAAAGAGGCCGGGGATGTATATCGGAGGTACCAGTTTGGACGGATTGCACCATCTGGTGTGGGAGGTAGTGGACAATTCGATTGATGAGGCTTTGGGCGGTTATTGTGATTATATCGAGTTGGAGCTGATGCCTGATAATAAAGTCAGGGTTGCTGATAATGGAAGAGGTATTCCGGTGGACAAACATCCACATACCAAGAAGTCAGCGCTGGAGACCATCATGACGGTACTCCATGCCGGAGGAAAATTCGGTGGTGGCGGATATAAGGTTTCTGGAGGTCTGCACGGAGTCGGGGCGAGCGTGGTGAATGCTTTGAGCTCATATATGCGTGTGGAAGTCAAGCGAGAAGGCAAACTTTGGATGCAGGAATATAATGCCGGAGTTCCAAAAGCAGATGTAAAAGCAATTGACAAGGCGGAGGGCACGGGCACTATGACGATTTTCCAAGCGGATGATACGATTTTTAAGGAGATTGAATATGATTGGAAAAGGATTGTTTCAAGAATGCGTCAGCAGGCTTACCTTACTAAGGGGGTAAGGATCAAACTTATCGATTCTCGCGATGAGAAAGACTTGAAGAGTTACTCTTTTTATTTCGACGGAGGAATAATCTCTTATGTAAGGCAGCTTAATGAGAGCAAAGAGATTAAAAATGTTGTGCCATTTTATGTGGAAAAAGAAAAAGAAGATGCTTTAGTAGAGATTGCGATGCAATACAATGACGGTTTTAAGGACCATATTTTCGCGTTTGCGAATAATATCCATACGATTGATGGAGGAACTCATGTGGTCGGTTTCCGTACTGCACTTACCCGATCTCTTAACTCTTATGCAAGAAAAAAAAGCTTTCTTAGAGATAAAGATGAAAATCTGAGTGGGGAAGACGTGTTGGAAGGTCTCACAGCGGTCATAAATGTAAAACTGAAGGAACCGCAATTCGAGGGGCAGACCAAGGGTAAGCTGGGAAATGCGGAAGTAAAGTCTATTGTTTCGAGCGTGGTCAGCGAGGCACTGGATGAATATTTGGAAGAGAATCCGAACGATGCCAAGGCAATACTCAATAAATGTGTATTGACGGCAAAGGCCCGTCTTGCTGCACGGGCAGCACGCGATACGATTATCCGTAAGGGTGCGTTGGAGGGCATGACTCTTCCGGGAAAGTTGGCAGATTGTAGTGAGAAGAAAGCGGATAGATGTGAACTTTATATCGTAGAGGGAAACTCAGCAGGCGGTTCTGCCAAGCAGGGAAGGGATCGGGCATTTCAGGCGATTTTGCCGTTGCGAGGAAAAATATTAAATGTGGAAAAAGCCCAGATGGATAGGGTTTTCACTTCGGAGGAAATTAAGAACCTCATCATCGCGCTAGGTACAGGAATCGGTGAGAAGTTTGATATGACCAAGCTGCGTTATAACCGCATTATAATCATGACCGATGCGGATGTGGACGGGGCTCATATTCGAACGCTTCTTCTCACGCTTTTCTATCGTCATTTCGAAGACTTGATTACGGAGGGGCATATATATATCGCTCAGCCACCACTGTATAGAGTGCAGTATGGTAAAAAACATATCTATGCTTTTACGGAGGAAGAAAGGGCTGCGGCTATCGTGGAATTGCAAAAAGAAGCCAGTAAGAGAAAGAAGCCAGGGGCAGAAGTTGTGATTGTGGAAGATGAAGATGTTGAAATCTCGGAAATCAATGAAGAACTTGAAGAAGGTGGAGAAGGGGAGATGAAAGGTATCGGTATCCAGCGCTATAAAGGTTTGGGAGAAATGAATCCAGAACAGCTTTGGGAGACGACCATGTCTCCAGAAACGCGTATTATGAAAAAAGTATCGATAAAGGACGCGGAAGAAGCGGACTCAGTCTTTGAAATCCTGATGGGGAATGATGTCGCGCCTCGCAAAAAATTTATCCAGACTTTTGCTAAGTCGGTGCAGAACTTGGATATATAATTTTGTCTCGCATTGATTTTTTAGGGGGGGTGCCATTTCTATGGCAAAGACAGAAATAAAAACCCGGGCTGTGAAGCTCGGGATTTTTATTGAGATTTAAACTGTAGATATCGGATATCGTGCGCGCTGAAAAGCGTAATTTTTGTATAAAAATGGTGCTGTCATGCCAAGATGGCATAAATTATGGCGCGGTAGATTTTCAAATTTTAGCTCTCACCTCACTTTCCTCCTCTTCGGGGAGGGAAAAATATCAGATACCTAATAAAATACGGAATAGACTGGGTTAATTTAGTGTTACATGTAAAAGAACGGCCAGAACAATGAAAGTATCATACTGAGTCCGACGAGGCTTACTCCGACAAATTTGACAATCTTGAACAGCTTTTTCTTTTGTGCGCTTTTCATATTTTGATGATTTGAAAATTGATTATGAATCTGAGGGGAGGATAATTCGGTTTGTCCGTATTGTTTTGAGCAATTCCCACACTGCGTATTCTATCATTAAAATTCTGCTTAGTCCATCGATTTTGTGAGTTTCGCAAAATGTTGTATAATAAGTTTGTCTTCGTTTGTAGTAAAAATAGGAATAACTATAGAAATAAAAATGCTTATCAAGAAAAAAAAGAAAAATATTTTTGGGCGATTTTCCTTTCAGATCGTTGTCATTGTCGTTCTGGTTGTGGTTTTTGTGATGGGGTCTGCGCTGAGCAAGGAGCTTTATCGCGAATATCAGATTAAAAAAGAGGTCGATGCCCTTAAGGCGGAAATCGAGTCGATGGAAAACGACAACTATGAACTTTCCCAGATGATTGAATATTATAAGACGGAAGAGTATAAGGAGGCTGAGGCGAGAAAGAGACTGAATTTGAAAGCGGAAGGGGAGAAGGTTGTAATGATCAGTGAGAGCGAGAGTGAGTACGAGGAAATTGTTGATGGTGAGAAGGGAGCAACAATTGAAATCTCCAATAGACTGAAATGGTGGAATTATTTCTTTGCAAGTAGGTGATGGTTTTTAATCAGGGTTCTCCTTTTGAGAGAGGTGTTTTTTATTTTTGCGGGTATAGTATATCGGTATTATGCGACCTTCCCAAGGTTGAGAGACGGGTTCGACTCCCGTTACCCGCTCCAGATTTTTATTCCGGGCCTTGACCCGGAATCTATATTATATGGGTAATTTATTATATATTATGGATGAATCGATTGAAGATAGAATAAAAAATAAACATTTGATTTTAGATACCAATGTTCTTATAAACGCCAGCAAATATCAAGAGAAGTATTTCGATTTTTTCGATCTTCTAAATAAGCTAGATGTTAAATTGGTTATTGATGATTCAGTGAAATTTGAATTTTTAAGAGGTGCCTCAACAAAAGAAAATTTACTCAAAAACGAAGATTTCCTTTCTAAATTAAATAAAGCTGAACTAATCGTAACTAAGGAAATTTTTGAAATGGCTAGGGAAATTTCCAATATATATGTTCGAAATATTAGAAATTCTACTCAAAAAATATCTTTTGTAGATTGTCTGATAGCGGGACAAATGGAAAAATTCAATGAGCAAAAGGAACAGTTATTTTTTGCAACTGAAAATAACACTGATTTCCCTTTATTGCTTTTTGATAGAATATATATACTATTGATTTGGAGAGTAGGATTTCCAATATAGGAATTTATATGTTCAATAAAGATAAATTTTGTAAAATGAGAAATGTATTTTTAGAAATAAAGGAAGAGAAAAGTGAGGAATTAGACATAAAAGATATACCTTTTTAAATTTGATATTTTAGGAATGTTATTGAAGCTTCTTAAATAAATTCATGCCGGCATTAGAGGGGATTGTGTAAAAATATAGGTTCTTGACCTATCCTTAAATAGAATATAGTATAAATATGCAAGTTTTGTGCTTGGCCTTTTTAATTTTTTGGCCATCTTAGCTCAGTTGGTAGAGCGGCGGTATCGTAAACCGCAGGTCGTCGGTTCGATCCCGACAGATGGCTCAGTACATAGAAGCAGCCTTTTGGGGCTGTTTTTAAATATAGTGATTGACTAAAATTGCATATGATGTATTATATAGAGTCACCTATTATTAGAGACATATTCTCTTTGATGATAAGTGATAAAAATAGAAAAACGGAGGAAAAAAATGGAAAAACAGTTAGCAATGAAGGAGAGTGGGAAAATAAAAGAAAAAAAATATCTTCCTGAGGAGGAAGATGAAAATAATCCAGAAGCATGGGTTAAGGCATTGTCTTCCTATTTTTCTGGGAATGGATTGCAAGATTTTTTAAAAAAGGAGAATTGTGCCAGACAATTGTTAGGCACGGTCCGGGGGGAAAATCTTGCAGCTGAAATAGTGGAAAAGATATCCCTATTTCAGCCAGAAGAATCTCGGCCTTTTTTGCCTTCTTTCAGAATAATTTATAAGAAGGTTGAGGGAACGGGAAAAAAACGAAAAGCCTTATTCGGAGGTGGTATAAAAGAAAGAAGTTTAGTTCCAGATTCATACGATATTCTCGTGGAAAAAATTTAATCTATTGAGATATCTTGAATTGTAAAACCTATAAAGTCCTTTTAGTAGTCTCTTTTTGACTATTTAAGGACTTTCTTTTTTTATTGTCGATTTTTAATAACTTTATTTCGTGTTATAATTATTTTATGAAAGAAATCATCGAAAAAATTGAGGATTTGAAGAAACGCATACTCGCCGTAAGTGACCGTCTTTGACTTGGTTGAGCTTGAGAAAAAAGTAGCGGATTTGCAGGAAGAGAGTTCGAAAGAAGGCTTTTGGAATGATCCTAAGACAGCTGGCGGGATAATGCAGGAAATCGAGGGCGGCAGGGAAACTGTTGCTTTTTGGAGTAATCTCCAGGGGGAAATCGAAAGTCTTGAAGAGATGGCTGCGCTGGCTGAGAGTGAGGATGATGAAAGTCTTGAGAGAGAAGTGGAATTGGGAGTTATTGAGATAGAAAAGAAATTTTTGAAGAATGAGTTTCAGATCTATATGTCTGGAAAATATGATAGTGCCAATGCGATTATGACGATTCGTGCCGGAGCGGGTGGAGTGGATGCGCAGGATTGGGCGGAGATGTTGCTTCGAATGTATCTTCGATATGCCGAAAGGAAAGGATATAAGACGCAAATGATCCAGGATTCTCGCGGGGAGGAGGCGGGTATAAAAAGTGCGACATTCAATATATCTGGGAAATATGTTTATGGATATTTGAAGCACGAGGCAGGTGTGCACAGATTGGTCAGACTTTCACCTTTCAATGCCGATAATCTGAGGCAGACATCTTTCGCATCCGTGGAGGTGCTTCCTGAGATCGTGGACAATTCAGAAGTGGAGATAAAAGATGAAGAAATCCGTATTGACACTTATCGTTCGTCAGGTGCAGGCGGGCAGCATGTCAACAAGACCGATTCGGCGGTGCGTATCACACATATTCCCACCGGCATCGTGGTGGCGTGTCAAAACGAGAGAAGTCAGATGCAGAATAAGGAAGAGGCAATGAATATGTTGCGATCGAAACTATATACTCTCAAAAGAGAGGAAGAAGAAAAACATAAAATGGAATTGCGTGGTGAGCATAAGTCGGCGGAATGGGGGAACCAGATCAGGTCCTATGTTCTGCATCCTTATAAGATGGTAAAAGACCATCGCACTAAATTGGAAACGGCAAATGCAGAAGGGGTTTTGGATGGAGATATTGATGATTTTATTGAGGAGAGATTGAGGGGCTAATTCTATTTTAAGCATGAATATAAAACTAAAAAGCCGGTATTTAGCGTCATTTGAGTTTATATTTTATTTTGCTTGTGTTTTTTGTCTATCGTTCCTGATGACATAAGACGCTATCAAAAACATTGTTCTGATAAAATCGGGTATGCGGGCCGTAGGGCTATTATTGTTATTATTTTTTATTTGTTATTTTGTTAAGATCGTAGGGAAAAAACAACAAGCTTATTATATTACTGGAAGCAAATGGTGGGCGCTTTTTAAGTGTATTAGAGGGGTTTTTATGGTATCAGTTAACCTAAGGCACTATTTTGGGATTGGATTTTTTGATTATATCTTCAATTTTTATCTCCGCATTTTTTATGTTCCTATTATAACTTTCTTTTATTTAAAGGAAAATAAGGTCGAAAAAACAGAGGCTGTCAAAAAATAATATTATGATGTATAATGAATGTGTTAGTTTAAAATATCGCTTACAAAAGTGTAAAAATTTTAAAATATAATCTTAAAAATATGGCAACAAAAATGAAAGTACAAAAAGAAGATGTAGGAGCAGAGCCTTACTATACCAATTCTACCCAGCTCCCAGTGGGGTATACTGATGACCTTTTTGAGGCCGTTAAGCTTCAGGATCCTCTTCAGACCAAATATACGGGCGGAACAGTATTGCACGCTTTTTTGGGAGAGAGGCTTTCAAGTGGAAAAGAGGCAAAGCTTATAATCAAGAAAATTTTTCAGAAATATAAATTGCCATACATCTCCTTGACCCCTACTTTCAGCATCTGCCCGAGCCATGGCTATCTGGAGGGGGAACATTTTACCTGTCCGAAATGTCTACTTGAACAACCTTGCGAGGTTTATTCTCGTGTTGTCGGATATTTGAGACCGGTCCAGCAGTGGAATGATGGTAAGGTTTCGGAATACAAACAAAGGAAAGTTTTCAGGTCAGGTGAGTGCGAAAAAGATAAAAAAACTAAGAACTAAAGATGATTGTTTTTGATAATGTTTCGAAACAGTATAATGGCAGTGGAGTCGCCTTGTACGATGTGAACTTTGAGATCAAAGAAGGGGAATTCGTTTCGGTCGTAGGACAGAGTGGTGCGGGGAAATCGACGCTTCTCAAGATGATTTTCGCGGAAGAGAAACCAACCAACGGCAGGATATTGATAAAGGGCAGAGATATAACCGAGATAAAACAAAACAAGCTTCCGATTTTACGCAGACATATCGGGGTGGTTTTTCAAGATTTTAAACTTTTGGATAAGAAGACGGTTTTTGAAAATGTTTCTTTTGCGATGGAAGTCGCCGGGAAAAGTGATAAGGAAATCGAAGACGATGTCCCTCAGGTTTTGGATATCGTCGGGCTTTTAGACAAAAAAGGCAGATATCCCAGTGAGCTTTCAGGAGGAGAAAAGCAGAGAGTTTCAATCGCGCGCGCGCTGGTGCATAGACCGGATATCATCGTCGCTGATGAGCCGACGGGAAATTTAGATTTGGTGAATACTTGGGATATCGTTCAGCTTTTGGTTAAGATCAATCAGTACGGAACCACGATAATTTTGGCGACGCACAATATTGAAATCGTCAATCTTGTCAACAAAAGGGTGCTTACCATTGATGACGGGAGGGTCGTAAAGGACCAACTTGAAAATGGAAAATATATTCTATAATCTTTAATAAATCCAGATAATTTTCAAAAATAATGTTTTGGAGTAGAAGTTTTAAGAGGCTCGTGAATTCAGCCTTTCGTGATCTAACAAGGAATGTGTGGCTCAATATGGCGACGATAGTAATAATCGTGATAGCGCTTTTTACCGTATCTGTCTCTTTGGCGATTGATGCAGTGGGGGAATACATGTTGCAATCTTTCCAAAACAAGATTGATATCTCTGTCCAGTTCAAGGATGATGCAAGCGAGGAAAAGATCCTGGATTTGAAAAATGATCTGGAGTCCTTGGGCGAGGTTAAAAATGTGAATTATGTCTCCAAGGAACAGGCTTTGGTGGAATTTCAGGAAGCGCATAGCGATGATGAATATATAAGACAGAGCATTGAGGAATTGGGCGAAAACCCTCTCTTTGCGGTCCTTAATGTGAAGACGAATTCTTTGGAGCAATATGAGATTGTCGATGCTTATCTGAGTAATAACGATAATTATTCGCCGATTATAAAAGAAGTGGACTATCAGGATAATAAAAATGTCATAAATAACTTTTCCAGTGCGCTGGAAAATGTCAGAAATGGAATCGGCGGACTGACGATTTTGTTTGTGATAATCAGTATACTAATCGCTTTCAACACGATCAGGCTGGCGATGTATTCGCACAAGATTGAGATTGAGATTATGCGATTGGTGGGCGCGAGCAATTGGTATATCAAACTACCGTTCATAATTGAGGGTGCGATTTTCGGATTTTTGGGGGCTGCGGTCACGATGGTAATTTCTTATATCGCCGCCGTTTCGCTGTCGGTTAGGATGGAAAACATTTTCTCTGGTTTTTATATGTACGATTATTTTATGAATAACTTCTTCGACTTTTTCGGAGTGCTGCTCCTTATAGGTTTCGGTATGGGGGTTGTTAGCAGTCTGATCGCGGTGAGAAGGTATTTAAAGTCTTAAGCATATTTTATTGTTTTGTGGGCGCTCCTTGGAGGGGGGGGCGCCTTTTGGTATTTACAATAAATAAAGTATATGTTACTTTTTTCGTAGGAGGTTCGTTATGAGAAAAATGCCTTATTTACTTAATTTATTTAAGTATGACATCGGAGTCTTTTTTTGCAGGATTCTGATGTGGGGATTGCTGGTAATAGTTTGTTTTGACCTATTACCGAGAGAGGTCTTGAGGGTATTTTTTGAGATAGTAGCCGGCTTCGGTTTTATTGTTTGGATGATTGTGGTTGTTTTAAAAAATGAATAATCACAATCGTCAGTTTTTCTGTTGTAAATATTTTATGATATATTTATAGAGAATAAAAATAGGAGGGTTGATTTTGGGGAAAAAATTTGTTAAAATGGGGCATTTGATTATTGGGATATTTCTAGGTTTAGCAATCTACCATTCTCTAACATGGTGGATAGATAGGTCTAGCTTAGTAGATTGGGAAATGTTTGGAACTTTTTCTCTTTGTTGCAGTGCTTATGTGGCTCTATGATGTCTACTATAAAGGCATGAAGGAGCAGGGGCTTATGCCATAGGCGCTTTTTATTTTTATCATAATTTTGTTTTTTCGCCCTTTACTTCTTTATTTTTTTGTTTTATACTTCTATCTGTTGTTAGGAGAGTTCATTCGGGGATCGTCTAACGGTAGGACGACAGGTTCTGGTCCTGTTAATTGGGGTTCGAGTCCCTATCCCCGAGCAGACAATTTTTGTGAAAGCGACCGACTCACAGTCGTTTAAGCAGGCAAAAAATCACTGGTGTAGAATCCAGTGATTTTTGTGACGGGAATGGGTATTGAACTTTGATTTCTACTATTTTCATGGTAATATTATCAATAATATCTGATTAATAAATGGTATGTATAATGAAAACCCTTGGGTTATGCCTAGAGAGTTAGAATTTGCGGAAAAGAAAGAGAATAAGGAATCAAATAAACAAAAAACAGAGAATGTACTTAAAATAATTGATCAATATATCCCTGATCGACCAGACGATTACTCTCCGATATCCCTCGCCGAAGGGGATGGTATAGGAATTTCTGAACTTAGTGATGATCAAAAACAAAGAGCGCTGGACGACAGAATGAATTATGATCGTGGAAGAAACGATATAGTAGAAATGTTTTCTGAGACAAGTGTTTCGGAAGAAGATCTGCCCGTATATATTTCTGAAGTAATGAGTTTTGAGAGGGAAATTGCTGATTTTGAATCCAATAAAAGAACAATTAACGATGTATATGAAAGAATCTGGAATATTGTTGTTAATTCCGATTCTACGGAAAGGCTGAAATTATGGAGAAGGCTTTTTGATGAATGGAAAACCGTCATAGACATGCAGGAAGATAATGATTCTAAAATAGATAAGATTGATGATTTTTTCGATACTTTTGTCAGAGGAATGGCTGACCGTGGGTGGTATAAGAAATTGCCAGAAAGAAATGAAGATGAGATTTTAGCTCAATTCAAAACATATAAAGAAATTAAAACATTTTTGTATAGTTTGCCATATGAGATAAGGGATGCCTATAAAGAAGATAATTATTATGGTGAGTTTGAAGTACCTTTCGATGATCTTAATGATATTCCTGTTGATAAGAATTTTGTCGGACAATTTGAACGCACTTTCTTCTTTCGAGCTTTTGACGCTCACGATCCAGAGCAAGCTCAGATATATTTTCAGCTTTTTAAGAATTGCTTTGGTAAGGATCCCGGCTCGGCAACAAAATATTTGAAAGCTATAAACGGTTATGGCAGGAATCACCTATTGACTTGGCAGGCCATAGAGGGTTTTGATAAGAAACTTTTTCCTGCTATAGATAATAGAGATCCTCAGATAGAGGTACTGCAGAATAGCGAGAGGGGTTGGGAAATAGAGAGAGGAAATTTAGGTTTGGGTGATTTTACTGTGCATTCATATGCTCTGGAAGTTAATTCTAAAAATATCAATAAACTATTAATGGCCTTGCGAGAAGTGCCGGCGAATAATTTATCCAGATTAGAGCAGAATCGTAAGGATGCAATAGCAATCGAGCAGTTTTTTGGCTTGTTGAAAGATTATATCCATGGCGAAAAACCATTAGTTAGAGAAGTGATTCGGGCTATGATAAAATATTATGAAACTAAGGATAATTCGGAACTCGAATCATTATTACCAGACACTGGCTTTCTTAATGATCAAAAGAACAAAGATAAGATTTACAATTTATCTAACTATGATCGGCAGGCCTTGATTGATGGAGAAAATCATGAGAGAAAAGTCATAGATATTCTCAAAAGATTGAGGGATAATACTGAAGTTGTAGATGAGAATCCGCCAGTCACTTCAGATAAGGAATTGGATGATGTTCTAATTAGAATAAAAGATAAAGGAAACGATATTTCTTCTGAAGTGTTAAAATCGGCATTTGACCTTATAAATGAGAAATTAGAAGAGATGATGCAAGACAAGGAAGTTGGAATAGGGCCAAATATGATTATGGCTATAGCGTGGTTGGAAAGATGTGGGTATGACTTTTTAAAGAAGATGACTTACGAAGATCAGCAAGGCGCACATAAAGCATCATGGTTTCATTCAATTCTTAGATTTCAAGAGTTAACTGCCTCTTTGAAGCAATTTAATGAAGAAGAATTTAATGGTTTTATCTCCGAACTTTCGGGACTTGAAAATTCTAAAGACGCCTATAAATTTGTGGCAAATAGAATGTTAATAAATACAAAAGAACTTGCAAAAGTTTACAGTAAGACCTCAAAATCTTTTATGGTTGGTGCTTTGTGGTCGGGGAATATAACACATGAGTTGATCGATATGACTGATTTAAAACCAGCGACGACTGCTTATGGCAGAAGACATAGGGGTGAACAGGAGATTTCAGTGCATTTGAGAAATATAGGAGACTGATTTAAATTTATACATCTTGGCTTCCTGTGGCCTATAAAGAAATGTAAAAAGGTCATCGGAAGGATTTTTTAGTGGATATGGAGGACGGGAATATTTCTGTGTAACCGACCGGTTCGCATCCCATTGCCAGAGCTAGTAAAATAACCGCTTATTCAAGCGGTTATTTTTGTAGAGACAAAAAGGCTAAATTTAGCTGATGTCTCTTGACTAAATTAGGTTTTACATATACCTTTGTATTCAGGAACCGTTATAATTTAATAAAAATATTGAGATAAAATTATACTTGAAAAATAAAAGAGGTAATGGAGGAATGAGAATTGGTTGATGGGACTATCATAGAAAATATAAAAGAAATCCCTCGGATATTAGAGAAAGAGAATGTTAAACAACCATTAGTTTATCTTGGGGGAGATGTAAATGGTGAAAGGCGCATGATTGTATTGGTGGGGGAAATTCATATCGCTAGCAAAAAGGAGGAGAAGGCTTCCGATAGGATATTGCCCTACTTTCATTATATCGGCTGTGAAGGAGTAGATGTTAAAGGGTTTGTTGAAGGAAGAATCTTCTTTTTCATAATGGATACTATTATAAATCCATTGCTTAATATTTTTTATTATTTAGGTAAACGATCAGTAAGAAATAAAAGTTCTATTCGTAAAGCACAGGGGTTAGAAAATAAGAAGTTATTAATGTTAGAAAAAGGATGGAAACCAAGTATTCGAACGAGGATATTCTTTATTACTATTCCCACTCTATTCTTTTGGACCGTTTTTGATATTGCAAAAGGAGGGGCAGAAATTGCTAATAGCAATGGCGGCGAATGGGGCGCGGCATTTATTGCCGGTATTATAATAAGCTCTATATTTATTTCAAAACTGCTCCATGCCATACCGATAATCAGAGATATCCATGAATATATAATGAATTTTATTTTTGATTATATATTCGATCTGGGCTCCTCAAGGAATAGAAATATGATAGAAAACTTAATTACTGAACTAAACAGAGATAAGCTCATGAAAGAAGTTTTAATTCTAACCGGAGCGCAACATACCATTCCATTAGCTAAAATTCTAAAAAAGAAATATAATTTTATTGAAAAACGGTTCTAATTTGTATACATTGTAATTTTTGAAGGTAATTCAAAATCTTTAAGAAGGTTTTACCTTCTTATTTTTTAAATCCGTGATCATTTATTTTTGTAAAATTATTCCAACATCGTCCCGGATCCCGAGCAAATATAAAACACCCAAGCGATTGGGTGTTTTTTGTAAATATTATTAAGCGATGGAAGGGTTTCTGTGTTTAAGGCACATCATGCGAAGAATAGAGGTAAGAGAGTGAGTAGGAACACATCGGTTGTAAAATGAGCTATTATTGCCGATTCAAGCCCCTTTTTCCAGAAAAGCCATCCAAAAACGATTCCTCCTATACCATTTAAAACAATCGCGCGGCTGATAATAATCGGGCTTAATGCTGTGAGAGATGCTGTAACAGGTAAGTGCCCTAGGCCGAATATGATAGCGGCAAGAACGATTGATATTAATATTCCTGTTTTTGTCGGTTGTTCTTGTTTGAACATTTTCATTCCGATCCATACGAAAAATGTCATTAAAAATAGTCTCAGTAATATTTCTTCCGCTATGCCCCCATAGAAGGAGGCTAGAAGTTTTTGCCAGATAGGCGCATAACTTTGATGCGTGCTGATAGCGGCTCCTTGTAGGGTGAAAAGAATATCCGACACATAGATAGTCACGGCGGTGACAGCTCCGATGAGAACGGATTTTCTTAGGATATCTTTTAAAATCTTGGTATAGTTTCTTTTTTCTACCACTGCCTCAATGAGCGGGAGATGAAAATTTATTTTTTTTGTAAAAAATAAACCGAAAAATATGGTGATAGAAAAAAGGATCAAGCTTTGAATGAATTGGGCGGCAAAGATGATTCCGATCGGTTGTCCTATCTTTTTTTAAGTTTCTTGCTGAACGGTAACAATATAGGGGAACACGCAGATTACGCTTATCAATCCTAAACTGAGCAGGATAAAAAAGCCTTCCAATTGATATAATTTTTCATATGTAACTTAGTCTAGTTGTTTATGTAAAAATATTTTAACATAAAATGGACATAGCCGCTAATAGGGGAAGAATCGGAAAAATTTCGTGCAGCCTATCGTTATTGTTAAACAAGGTTGAATTTGGTGTTTTTTATTTTTAGAGGGATGATTGTCGTTGTGATGCCGGTGATTTTTCGATGAAGACAATTGAGGTAGCTGTGGATATTTTATTGACAGTTTATGGGAATATTATAATCTGTAGTTGTGCAGGTTCGAGGGGGGGTAAAAGAAGAATATAAAATTTGATATATCGGTGAGAATGAATAGGCGTCCAGTAAGACTTGCAATTTACGATGGATGTTTTTTTATTTTTGCAAAAGTGGTGCGAAGTATTTTTGAAAGGTCGAAGTTGCTTGTGCGAGTCCTGAGTTTAATCGGGGAATCGACGGGTAACTTTAAAAATATTTAAACGATTAATTTCCGGGGAATAAAACGGTAGCGAGATTTTTTTCGTGTCGTTTTCATCGCCCGGCATGCAATAACTAATTATCGTAAAAATATGACAAAAATAAAAACGCGCCAGATCGTTTCGTCCCTTTTTTCTTTCTTTTTTCTCGTCGTTTTCCTGTTCCCGGTCTATCCCGCTGGAGCGACGGAGCTCAATATCATCCCCAATGCCTCTGTGGAAACTGTCTCTTCGTCGGACAGTAATCTTCCTGCGGGTTGGGTCGCGGAAAAAAGCGGCGACAGTGTCACTAATTTCGAATATCTGAATACGGGGTATACAGGAAATAGAAGTCTCAAAGTGGGCATCACTTCCTATACTAGGGGCGATTCCCATTATAAATTCAATCAGCAGGCGGTGGTAGCAGGAGAAGAATACGAATATTCTTTTTATTACAAATCAGATGTAGCCACGGAGGTCGATGCGGAGATCACTCTTTCTAACGGTGAACTGGCCTATATCTATATGGGAGATGTGCCCGCTTCGAATGTTTGGAATAAATATACAACCACCGTGACGATGCCTGCAGATGCCTCAACTGCCACTGTCTATGTGACCATCTTCTCAGTGGGATATCTTATCACGGATGATTATTCTATGGGTGTTATTCCGGAGCCGGAGCCTGTCGAGGGAAATATCATCCCCAATGCCTCTGTGGAAACTGTCTCTTCGTCGGACAGTAATCTTCCTGCGGGTTGGGTCGCGGAAAAAAGCGGCGACAGTGTCACTAATTTCGAATATCTGAATACGGGGTATACAG
>JAQUYG010000041.1 GCA_028691985.1 Minisyncoccota bacterium | reverse complement strand
TGTCGGACATATAGTTATCGAGGTAAAATTGTTAGTTTATACCATACATACTATCCCAAACTGACTTCGTCCGCAATCGGAAACCGTGGACGACCGACTTCGTCGGTGGTTTTCTTTAACTAATAAATGATTTTTTGCCTGTCTTAGAATTGTCTGCCTTTTTCTTGACCTCGGTCTCGATTCCGCCCTCATCCTTTTCTGTATTTATGACATCAAAATTTTCAAACATTTTGATTGTATTAAATTCTAAATAATGAGGAGAGAGGTTTAGCTGCTTGGTAAGAAATTAGAGTACTCATTGATAAAAGTCTAACAAATTTAGCGATAAATGACAAATAGATACAAAAAAACCGTGTCTTAATTGTCAGACACGGGTGTAAAAAAGGCTTGATATCGGTTCCTGCACTCTGTACAGGTAAGGATATGGCGCTTCACAAATCTCTTCTCTAGAAAATCTATTTTTCCTGTATTCTCAAACATGTCGAGTATTTCTTTAGCCATTGGATGACCGTATATTTTGGACCTCTTTTCCTTTCTTGTCTCTTTATCCATTTTTTCACCTCTTGAGAAGCTTTGCTAATCTAACACTAAAAAACAAGTATGTCAAGGAATGAATTGGTCGTAAATCTCGTCACTTTTCTCGACCTTATTTATAAAAACTTTCTGTACGTTATCGTTGGCCTTTCCGCTCGGGGACACGGTGTTGTTATTGTTGGGTCTTTTTTTCCCTTTGGACGGATGCTCATTGTTTATATTCTCGGCTTTGGCATCTTTGAAGATGGGTATGCAGATAGAAAATCCTTCCGGTTTAATCTCGTGAAAGTTTTTTAGCTCATTCTCAATCATCGTGCGAAAACTTCCGTTTCCGAGCATACCGAAACTCGTATTGCTCGGACATTTGCAATCTATGATATTTTCAGACGTAAACCTTTCCTTTCTCATGTCCAGCTGCCCGCTATTGGTTTTTATATCGACAAAGGTTACGTGTATAGGTATACGCTTGTTATATACACCTGTCAGAACCTTGCGTTTATTGTAGGTTTTGCGTTCTACGTTAACCCAAAAATGTACACCGTCAGAAACTTCTTCAGAGGGGTCTGAAGGCTCAATCTCAATTTCGAGGTTTACATTCTCCAGGACCGTTTTTTTGAAATCTTGCATCAGTCCACGGGCTGCAACTCGGGACAGCACTTCATTTTTGAATCTTTCCAATTGTTCATTTACTTCCCCATCGTCATTTTCAAAAGAATCTTCGAATTCCATCCAAAAATTAATGATATCTTCGGGGTCGCTTCCATTTTCCAAAAGATAATCTTCCGCATCTTTTATCCATTTTGCATGTAGTTTTGCTATTTCGTTAGCAGCCCTTGTTTTTTCCAAGTCAAACTTAATCTTTTCTTCCGCAATCGTTTTTTCGAAATCTTCCGTTAGGCCATGGGCTGCAACTCGGGACAGGATTTTATTCTTGAAACTTTCCTGCTGTTCCTTTATCGCTATGTCGCCATCTTTAAAAGAATTTTCGATTTCCGTCCAAAACCTGTCAGTATCTTCGTGGTCGCTTTCGTTTTCAAAAAGATAATCTTTTGCTCTTTCTATCCATTCTGCATTTAGTTCGATTATCTCTTCCTTAACCCCGGCTGTTACTGAGTGTCTCTTGTCCCATTTATTTTCTTCCTCGCCGCCGACAAAATCATTGCTTCCATCCAGTTTTTCAATGCAGCTTCTCGGATCTCTCTCTGTCTCCTCTTCATGGTCCTTGCTCATGTGGTCCGAAACAGGATTTTCAAAACCAAAACTTTCGAAAAGGTTCATCGTTTTTATCTTATGATTAAGAATGATTGATTGTAATATCACAAATTTGTATTATTGTCAGAGTGATCTTTACGTTCTTCGTGGTTTTGCCGATAATATTTATAAAAAATCATACTTTCATATGATTTTTTAATGTGCGGTCAGTGTGGTATCTATTATGTGTATAAACTTCTCATTCTTCTACCTATGAAACTGTAAGTGTTTCGTGGCAAAGAAGTCATGTTTCAAATCATCTATCTCGGTGGGTAGGGAGGGATTTACCCCTCCGGGTCATAAACTTCTCATCCCTCTTGCCATAGAGCTTGTTCGAAGCTTCTTATTTTGTCTTGATGTGCGCATATCTTTCTTCTCGGTGGGTAGGGAGGGATTCGAACCCCCGAAGGCAGAGCCAACTGGTTTACAGCCAGTCCCGTTTGACCGCTCCGGAACCTACCCAAAACACTTACTTAATATAGTATAATAAAAAAGTTTTGTAAAGGCTGAAGTTAAGCTTTGTCTTTTTTGCTGATTTTTTTACTTATCATTTTTACCTTTTTCATCATCTCGGACATATCGATATTCTTGAGTTTACGATTTTCCATGACTATTTCTCCGTTTATGACGCTTGTTTTCACATCGGATCCTTTCGCGGAATAGACCAGATGGGAGTAGTAATCGTAAACAGGCATAAGGTGCGGTTTATCCATATCGATAACGATTAAATCAGCTTTTTTACCGATTTCCAGACTACCCATCTCCTGCTCTTTGCCTAGAGCTTTTGCGCCCTCTATGGTCGCTATACGTAGCGTCTCCCGGCTAGAAACGACACAAGGGTCAAGATTAGCCACCTTAGCAAGTAGCGCGGCGCTCTTCATCTCACTGAACATATCCAACGTGTTGTTGCTTGCCGCTCCGTCAGTTCCCAGTCCCACTGTAACACCATTTTTTAAGAATTTCGCCACAGGGGCAATACCGGAACCTAGTTTCATATTGCTTTGCGGACAATGGGCGATTTTTACATGGCGCGCTTTCAAAACTTTGATGTCATCCTTACTCATCCAAACACAGTGTGCGGACAGAGTATTCTCATCCAAGACACTCAAAGTATCCAGATATTCAACTGAGGTCATTCCTCTCTCTCTTTCGAAATCTGTAAATTCTTTCTTAGTTTCTGCCAGGTGAATGATATAGAGCAGCTTGTTTTCTTTAGCGAACTGCTTGCTCTCCCGCAGTACATCGGCTGAGCAAGTGTAAGGACTGTGCGGTTCTACGCCGATAGAAATCAATTCCGATTTCTTGAATTTGTTTAGGAGTTCTATGGTTAGTGATTTTTTATTATTCCAAATAGCCTTGTCGCTTTCTCCGATAGCGACTATCCCCTCTCCGATAATGCCGCGTATCCCGATCTTTTCCGCCGCGCGACCGGTCTCTTTTTCGAAAAAATACATATCGCAGAAAGTTGTCGTACCGGAAAGTATCATCTCCGCACAAGAAAGTAGGCTTCCCCAGTAGGCGGAATTCTTATTGATAAACTCATCTTCGAGCGGAAAAATGTTTTTGTTCAGCCATTCATCAAGTGGCATGTCGTCCGCTATGCCGCGAAAAATACTCATAGCCAGATGTGTATGAGTATTTATAAGTCCCGGTAAAATTATTCCGCCTCGTGCGTTTATGTTTTTTGTTGCGGAAAATTTTATCCTGATTTCATCTTCTTCTCCTATGGCGACTATCCTGTCTGACTCAATTGCGATAGCCCCATTTTCGATGACGCTATCTTCATCGTCGATGGTGAGAATAGTGCCGTTGTGTATGATTAAGTCAGCTCTTATTTTAACCATTTTTATTCAAAAATTATTCTGACAGATAGGATTAAAATAACGCCTGCGATGAAAGATGCGAAGTGCACTATATTGGTTTTTATGTCTTGTGAATGTTTCACTTCGGGAATCAGATCTGATGCCGCGATATAGATAAAATTACCGGCAGCGAATGGCAGCAGGAAACGGACATCGTAATTGCCCGAAAAATAATATGCAATCAGCGCCCCCAGAACCATCGTTAGTCCGGAGAAAAAATTGAACCAGAGAGCCTTGCTTTTTGTCCATCCGCCGTGAATCAGAATTCCGAAATCTCCGAATTCTTGTGGAATTTCGTGTGCGGCACAGGCGAGCCAAGTTATGATTCCGACTCTGATATCGACTAGGAAGGCCCCCGCAATCGCCAGTCCTCCGATAAAATTGTGTAGTCCGTCGGCTATAAGAATCAGGTACGTTACCGGGGTTTTATGCTCGGTCGGGGCTTTGTGACAGTGATGCCAGTGGATGAATTGTTCCATGAGAAAAAACAGGGAGAATCCTAAAATAACCCACAGCCAAAGAGTTTGCGAATTTCCCATAGCTTCTATCGCTTCCGGAATCATATGCAAAAAAGCTCCACCTAAAAGCGCTCCGGCAGAAAGGGAGACTAGGGGCAGTATGATTTTCTTGAGCAAGTCTTCTTTCAAAACCAATGTAAAAACTCCCACAAAAGAAAACAGACTCATTGAAAAGGTGCTGATTAAAATCCATTCTAGAACACTCATCTTTGTATTTTAATAAATTATTCTTCTTTAATTCTTATGGTACAGCAAACAGAGCTTAAAATCAATCTTTGTTTTTTATTCTTTTGCATATTGGATGTCTCGCTTACACTTTTTAACCAGAAAAATCATTCTTTTTAATAGTAAAAATGTCATGTCATTCCGAAATGAGGTACTCCGATTGAGGAATCTGGGAGCATACGATGCTAACGAAAAATTTATATTTATAAAAATAACGATTTTCAAGTCTGATATATTTCCCAGATCTCTCAGCCGAGTACGACTTTCGAGATGACAATCAAAAAAAGATGGAGTTTTCTCTATCTTATTGAAACATCAATCGCTCCTTCGCCTCCTTCATTGTATTTAGCATTACAATATTTGTATCCCGCGTTATCCAGCAATTCTTTTACATAAGAATTCAAAACCCCCACCCCGCTTTCGGAGTGTATTCCTTTGCCGGTAATGATCCGGATTTTCTTGTACCCCAAAGTCTCCGCCTCGTCCAAAAAAGCCCTGACCTCTTGGCGAGCTTCGTCCTTGGTCATCTGATGGAGGTCTAATTCCTCTTGTATAGATTGTTGGTATTTGTTCATTCTTTTTTCTATATGAAACTATTTTAATGTCCTCCTCGGGGAATGGGAGAAAATCCCTCGCCTTTAAGGCGAAGACTTCAGTTTGACACCTTATGGATAAGATGTAGAATGTTGGCATATGAAACACTATCGAACAACTTCTCATTC
>JAQUYG010000018.1 GCA_028691985.1 Minisyncoccota bacterium | reverse complement strand
GGGAAGATGACTTACTAGAAAAATAACTTTTTGTGTAATCAGAAAAGCTATTTAGACTATCAACAAATAAGACAGTTGAATTGATGGACATATTATCCGATGTTTTATACCAGTTAGAATCTACATATAAGCTCTCGAATTGCTTAGCCCATTCCTTTTCAACGCCTAAAATCATAGCATATGGTAAAAACTTTTCAAATGTTGTTGGATTTTTGTCTGGAGCATTATGAAATTTTATTCTATCTTTTTCTGCAACAGAAAGATATAATTTTAATCCTTTGATATGTTCATCTACTTCTGCTCCTTTTTTAGTCGTTTTTGAAAAATTAGATAAAATAATCGACGACACAAAAAGACAAATACATGTTGATACATAAAACAATTCATTCATTTTAAAACTGATTATTATAAAGAAACAAAGAATAAAAATGTATCCTAAAGAAATCATTCTAATAAGACTAGACCTTGACATCTCCTTAAAATACCCCTTACTTTTACACACATTAGAAACATTTCTTCGAAGATCATAGAAAAGACTTTCCATTTTTGATTTATCTATTTTAGATAACTTAACTTCGTTATTTTCTTTGAAAAAAAGATTTAAAAGCTCTTTATCAAATTCATTAAAATTATCTTCCGCCTCCTTTGTTTTTGTAAAAAGATAGTCTGTTTTATGGAGCATCAAAAACTTTTCTTTAATTTGCCTTATACTTAAATATCCTTTTGTAGCTAAATAAATAATTTCTGCCGATACATCTATGTTTTCAGTTTTTTCATCTTTTATGGTTCCGATCTCAATCGGCGTTAAATTATCAGCAACATCGTATTGAGGAATAATAGTTCCTCTTCCTTTTGGTTTTCTTCCATACATGATCCATGTTATAAATATAACAAGTGTAGGAATAAGGGGAATAAGTCCCATCCAATTATCTACAACATAAGAAAACATTTTTTGAGCAAAAGGTCTTTCTTCAACGATTCCCTTAGGAAATCTTGCAAGAACTGTAAAATTTTCTCCTTGATTTAAAGAATTTATCATGTAAACAATATTTGTTGCATCTGAAGAATAAGTAATTGAAGAAGTCGCTAAATTTTTTGCTCCATAAACTCCATAATAAGATTCAAAAAAAAGAGAATCATTTTTTAAGTTTTTGGGAATAATAACCTCCGCTTTCATTTCTTTAATAGGAACCTGCCAACCAAAACCATTTACATTCAAATAAAGCTCGTCGTAATCTTTGGAATAATTTATAGCACCTTTGAGATTATAGTTAATAACATAGGTTCTTTTTCCCCAAACAGTTAAAAGCTCATCTCCTATTTTTATTTTATTATTATTAAAAGTATATTGATAGGAATTACCATTTTCATTGGTAACACTCACACTCGAAACAATAGGATCATTTGCACCATTTTCTCCCTTAAAATATCTATAAATGCCATGCTTCTGTAAATTACCAAAATCATAAACAATTGTTTCCGTAACATTTAGACTACTATCATCATTGATCATTATTTTGGAATAAAAACTCTCTATTTCTTCTGCTTGGCAAAAAGAAAAAGAAAATAATAATCCAAAAAAACAAAAACAAAAAAATGATTTTATTTTATTAATTATCTTCATTTCCACTAAAATGTCTTTGCTTAGATGTTTAAAAACCAAGCTTAAGCCAAGAACAATAATTATAGATAACCCTATAATATCAAGACCATCTCTTAGAATAAAGTTTAAATTATTAAAAAAGATAATGCCAATTATTAAGACAAAAAGCTTTAAACAAATTTTATTTTTTATTGCCTGCAAATATATCATATGCCTTAATATAATCCTCGTAATTAACATATTTCACTTTTTCTCCCCCATTATAGATTTTAACTTTTTTAAATTTTCTTTTTAATAATCCTTCTATCTCATCGATTGAATATTTATATTTTGGAACTTTAATTTCCTCTCGATCAAAAATCCCCCCCAGAAGTATTTAAACTCAAAAGCAAAAATCCATCCTTTTTTAAGCTTAAAAACGCATTATTTATTAAATTCATCAATTCACTCTCATCAAGATAGTGTATAACTCTTGCTATTATAATAGCCTTATACTTATTTGCTTCATATTTAAATGTATTTAGATTATTTTTTTGAAAACATATTTATCCTTTATATCTTTCTCTAATTCATCTACCCATTTTAAATCAGCCACATCAAAACAGTCTACAAAACAACCTAAAGAAGCAAGATATATAGCGTTTCTTCCATTTCCACATCCTACATCTAAAACATTGTCTCCTTTAGAAAATCTTTCTTTATGCTTCTTAACAATAACGGAGGGTTGGTTAGTACTTATCTTAAAAGTATTTTCAATATATGCATTCTCCCAAGGATGTTTTTGTTTTATATTCATATTTTTATAGATAACCAATTCATATTACTCGGGAGATGGAACAAACTTGGAGCCTTTTAAACGCCTAAAACTTAAGCTTAAATTATTATTTTGTTTGCCGAGATAAAATATTATTTATAAAGTCAACCTTCTTTTCATAATATTTTCTTGTCGAAAATCCATTACAGTCGTACTTCAACTCTTCGTATTTTTTAAGCTCTTCCTTATGTTCTTCCAAATAATTTTCAAATTCTATACCATTTAGCCATTCGTCGCTTTCTTCATCAATTAGGAATATATCAATTTTTTCCCCTTTTTCAATAATCTGAAAACGTATTCTTATCTGATGGGTACTTTTAGGCAATGTATATCTTAACCAACTCAGAAACTAAAGTTTTTTTATAAAAAATACTTGGCGGAATTGGAATATAAACATCGATCTCGTTTTGACTAGCCATGCCTAAACTAGTAGACCCTCGATGCTCCACCCTTACCTTATCGCCTAAGCCAGCTTTGATGGTTTTCTTAATTTTTTCGAATATTCGCTGGTTAGACTTGTCAAATGGAAAAATTTCGATGACGTCTTCATTCGAAAGATTGGCCATCCATTTTTTTGTTCTATGGTTAGCATATTAATATTATATCATAAACAAAAAACCGACAAAAGTCGGTTTCCACTAAAGCTCGGTAGATGGGACGAACTTGGAACCTTTTTGAAGCAAGATTATTGTTCTTCTAACTTTATCTCTTCTGGAAACAACAATTGAAAAGGATAACCTACATAATTTCTTATTATCTTCCCGCAATCAATATCTTTTATAAATTTTACCATTTCGTCTGTAATCTTTTTAGGGTCTACTATATTATCTTTGCCGATATATTCAATTTCTACAAAATTTCCTAATCCCTTTACAGAATCAATGGCAATTTCATAATCTTCATATATCCATATTTTTCTAATCTTATCTACTTTAACAATAGGTTTGAAATTAAGAACTTCTAATATTTTTCTTAATTGATTCAAATCTTCTATTTTAGTTTCATACTCGTCACAGTAATGGCCCTTGCCATTTTCATCAAAGTGCCAATTTTTATAATTTATCGAATACTTACCACTAGAATTTCTTAATCTTAACCATTCTTCAATCGGACGAACAACCGTAAAATCACGATGAGCTGGAGAAAAATACTCGTCTATTTGATGACTTTCTTTTTGAAAAATAGCATTTTTTTCTAAAAATTCTAATAATGATTTACTATTTTCAACGTTGACTTGTATTTCTATTTCGATATTATTGTTCATGTTTTAATTATATCACAAACAAAAAACCGACAAAAGTCGGTTTCTATGAGAGCTCCCGTGTACGGTCATGAACTATTTCTAGCTAATAAACGTAAAGGTTAATTGATTTATATTTTGATTATAGCACGCCGGTGGACGGTCAGAAATTACCTAAAAAAATCGTTCTTAAAAGTAATAAAATTTTTTATTTGTTTTGAAGTTATATTAAAATCCCAAGCTAATTTCGGATGAGAAGAAATACAACCTTTCAAAAAATTATCTATAACATCTTCGTATTGATCGTGAGTTATTTTTTGTCTCATCTCAAAAACAAATTCATCTAAAAATTTAATTAATGCAATTGGACAAGATCCCCAGGATTGTATGCTATCTTGAGGATATCTAGAAATTGTCTCTAGAAAAGTTATTTTCGATAAATCATCCATAAAATCACCATCATTAAAAAAACTATCTGACCGTCCACATATTTTTGCCCACGTTTCTAGTTTGTGTCCATTTTTAAAAAAATCTTTACACTCGTTTTTTTTACCAGGAATAATTTCTATATTTTTATCCAAAACAAAAGCTTTTAAATATTTTTCTATACATTGCTGTAAATGATAAAAAGACAAATCTAATAGATTAAGATTAAACAATACTCTACAGGCTACATAATCTTCTTCTGCTTTTTTAAGAAATAATCCACGATAAGTATCTATAACCCAATTTTTTTTATTTGGATAAGCTGCCATATTTAAACTTGCCCTATTTTGCATATTTTCATAAATTAAAACACCTCAAAATAGAGGTGCCTTGATTATTGAACTATTTATATTTTGACCGTGACCAGTCTCTCGATAAAGTCTCATATAGCTCGGGAGGTGGAACGAACTTGGAACGTTTTTTAATAAATCTTATTAAAGACCCAATTCTTCGTTAATGGCTTGCAAAGAAAATAGCCCTATCTGCAAGAATTCTTCCAACGGTATCCCTGCCTTTTCGCACTCCAATATAATATCCCGATTACATTTTGCAGCAAAAGCCTTATTTTTGAATTTTTTATTTAATGATTCCAAACTAACGCTTTGAAGTTTTTTATCTGGCTGAACAAGGGCGGCCGCAACTATAAGACCAGTTAGGGTTTCGGATGCTGCCAAACAATGTTGCAAATTGTTTGAACGTTGCTTTTCTAAAAAATAAGGAATTTCTTTCAGTCCATATCCATGAGACGATATTGTTTCAATTAAAAAATCGCTAGCTCCAGCATTTTTAAGTATTTCTTGTGATTTAATACAATGCTCACTCGGATTATCTTTAGTTATACTCCAATCAATATCGTGCAATAAGCCTATTATCCCCCAAGCTTCCTCGTCCTCATTAAATTTCTTGGCGAGATTACGCATAAATACCTCCGTCTCTCTAAGATGAAATCTTGTGACTGGATCAGATATATATTTATCAACTAGCTCCTTGGCTTGTTGAGATGTTAGATTTAAATTCTCCATATTTTGATTATAGCATAAACAAAAACCGACCAATAGTCGGTTTTCTTCGGAGCTCACATGGCAGAAAAAATTCAGAACTTTTGATTGGATTGATGCTATTGGAGATTTAGAAATCACTAATAAAGAAATTACCCATTTATTATATATTTGAAATTATTTTTTAATCTGTATCAATTCTATTGGAGCACCATCTTCTTCAATAAAAGCCACAAAGTTTCCTTCCGATGGACTGTTAGGTTCAATAATAATTTTCTTTCCTTTTATCGCTTCATATAAATCATCCACTTCAAAAGCAATATGTGGTAGAGTTTTAACTATTTCTGGCATATCGCAATTATCTTCATATCTCATCCATTCAATACCAAATTCGCTATCTTCATATCCATAATGATATATTTTATAATCTGCTAAATATTTTTCTCCTTTGATAGGGGTCTTTGTTGGAATTCCAATATGATGATATTTATATTTACTATTCATGTCTATATTCTACCAAAAAACACCTTAATTACAAGATGTTTTTAAATATGCTCAGAGCCGTGCGTGAACTTAGAACCATAATCATGAACGGCTGGCACTCCTACGAAATGGACGCGGCGGTCAAAATGCTACGCCGGGAGTCGCCATTCGATTGGATTGAGTAAATAATCTCTTAAGTTTTAGCTGGCCTTAAAAGATCAATCATTCTCTGAATAGAATCTCGCAATTGTTCGACGGTATACGCTGGCCTATTCTGGTTATCGTTATGATGAATTCTATTCCTTATGTAGGTCATAATAGTTTCTTCAACTTGATTTCCTTTGTCATCGGTCCATTTTATTTCTTTATTTTGCCCGTTAGCTATTAGCCAAGCTTCGGCACTAGCAATTGTCTCTGTTCCATTTTGATCTTGCAGACTAGAATATAAATCATCATGGAACTCGGGTGTAGGCAGATCGTAGGCAAAATAGCATATTTCTCCCCAAGAAGGACTCCATTTTAACAACCCGAATTCCGATGACCTGGCATCTTCAATAATAAATTTCCCGGACTCCTTCTTTGTCAAAAGCAAATTAACAGCCTGGTCATGATAGACATTTTTAAATAGGAATGGAGAGTGCGTCGAAACTACGATTTGAATTTCGTCTGAAATGCTTTTTAAGTGGTTGATAATTTTATCTTGCAGTGTTGGATGCAAATGTAATTCGGGCTCATCTATCACGATTAAGATTTTTTCTTTTGAAATCTTGGCCAGCGTCTCCAGAAAAACAAGAGAAACCGCCATCTCTACTCCAGAGCCACTTTGCCCGATTGGTAGCTCAAATCCATCAAAGGGAAAAAGCAATTCCGCGCCATCATAAGGAGTTAATGTTTTAAATAAACTTAAATTTATTTCATCTATGCCAAGTTCTTTAAGTATTTTATTGCTTTCGTCTATGGTTTTCTTTATAGTGTCTCCTCCTGTTTCTGATATAACTTTTTCGTGCAAGTTTTTCCTGTCATGTTTAAAGTGCTGATCTTCGGTCTTCGTCCTTTGAGACTTATCAAACCGCCAGTTTAAATCATCTATAATATTGGAAAGAGATGAGTTATACCCCTTAGATAACTGCCTACTTCTTGTCTTCGGAAAATAAAAGCACCTAGGTAATTCAACATCGGGTACAGGGAATGAAAGCTGGCGTTCGGTAAACTTAAAATCATTGGGGCTACTTTTTCTTGGTTGGGACCAGCCCTCCTCGCCTCGCTGCGCTACCGGAATCACATAATGACTCATACTCACCAAATCAGAAAATGCTTTTTGGGGAGCAGAACGATCTCTTTTTTTCGCTATCAAAGCTACTTTATTACACTCAACATCCTGAGTAGTATAACCGTCGGGAAGTTTCGCAATAAAATTTTCAGCGAATTCAACGATTATCTCTATCTCCCGATCGCTGCCCTGATAAAAATCATTAATGCATAAACGGGATGCCGAGAATGACGGTGATAAACAAAAATTTATTGCTTCCAAAATCGTGGTTTTGCATGTCGCATTATCCCCTATAAAAACATTAAGGTCTAATAATTCAATAGGACTATCCAGTTTCTCTATACCACGAAAATTTTTTATTAAAACAGATTTTATTTTCATATTTTCTTTCTTAGCAATAAATAGATAATACTAATAATTAATGAGATGCCGACCGGGGGTAACGCATAGAGAACTAAATTGGCAATGTTAAACAAAACAGAAATACCGGCATTAAGAACTTTGAATAACCACGGCACAAGATAGGCATACGAAATCCACATTAAAAATAACCAGAGCACCGCCTTTATGAAATTATACAATCCCCACATACCAAAGGCCTTCACAATGATGTCGTGAAGAATTTTATAAAAACCAACCATATACAGAAGTAGCCCAAGCGTACAGAAAGTAAAAGCGCTATAAAACGATCGAATAAAAATACTTGGCTCGGAAAGGGGTGCGATGTGTTGCCACTCAAACTTAATTCCTAAAGCAAAATACCAAAGCAAAAACACTAGAGCAATCACCACGTAGGTCGTCCCATTACTCACTAACTCTCGAGCGTTTTTTAACAAAATTTTTTTATACCAGTCGTTATTTTTCATTTTTATTCTCTAATTTGTTTCCGTTTTTGGCTTTTTGTGCCTCACTCTTCTGCGCCTCAATGCGCTCTTTAAGTGCTCTCAATATTTCTTTCCAATGTCCTACTTTTCTATTTTCGTCTGAATCTTCCGGATAGCTAAGATTATTTAATTCACCCTGCCATTGATCAAGATTAGCGATCGAGAAAACTCTACCGAATATAAACAGCGCCAGATTGATGGCCTCTTTTAATTGTTCTTCGTTTTGCCGAGCAAAGTCTGTTTCGACGCCGTCACCCCATCCGGTGAATACTCGACCTATATAACCAAATTTTTGATCGCTCTCTACAATTGACTTCATGCGAGAATCCGACCATGGACGCATAACGAAAGCCAGTATCTTTGCCCAGATAATAGGGTCAACACTTGGAAATAATTCTTTAGCTACTTCATCTAAATCCTTATCCCACTCTTTTCCTTCACTCCAAATACGAGAACGAGACCATTCGAGAAATCTATTAAGCCATATTCTTGAGACAACGTGATCTTTGAGATTGGAAATCGTAACCTTCCATTTTGGAGGAAAATAATGCCCCCAAATATCATATGCTTCGTTGGACCTTGGCAATTGATCAAGAATATCGTTATAAATGGGCAGGTGTTCAATGTAAATATATGTGTGTTGTGAACCGATAATTTGCTCTTTAGCGTACTTATCGATGTGATCTTCCAAATGTTTAAAATAAGAGAAAGAATTGCCGGTATTTCCTGTTAGGGCTTCTTTGGTTACATATCTAATTATTTGATCAATGATATGATCCGCCTCAAAGGTTTTAATATCAACTGCCGTCTCGTTTCTGTCTTCTTTATCTTTAGCAAACTTTGAAAATTGTTTTTTCCAAAATATAAAATGCCACTCAAGAATTTTTGGAAAAAACTCAGGAAAGACAAGAATAAAAATTTTGTTTCGGTTTTGTATGTTACTGGAAAAATTCTCAAGTAGCTTAGGGAGAATATCCCATTCTTCTTTATCCTCCGATTGTAAGATTGATTCGATCTGAGCTGAAAAAGCGACAAAGAAATCTTTTTCTACGAACCGCTTATTTTTATTCCAATCAGCACTCCAAAAATTGCCCCATGAGACAACCTTATCTTGTGGGGATAATGGTAGAAATGGTTTTGTAAAGTAGCTCAATCTGAAATCATCCTTATCGCCTTTAACCCACACATAGAGTCGAAGCAATATCCAGAAAAGTATGGATAGAGCAACGGCCCAAACAAGAAAAATGAGCGCTTTAATTTCCGTATTATGAATACCCATAAAAAATGGGCTGACGACTACTACCAGAAGTATAAAAAGTGATGGCTTAAATAACCAAACATGATCTAGAGCAACATGTAAATCTAAAAAATTTCCCTTGCGTTCACCATCGCCGAGATGATGGATAAATATACCGATAGCAAATGAAATTAAGAGAGTTAGAACTGCAATACCTGCACCCTGCATTAATTCGGGCAAAGAGGAATAATTAAGAAAACTCCATATTGTACATACAAAATATTTTTCCATATTTTTTAATATTTCCACTCCTCGTAAGAGAGAATGAAGCGATTCAATTCTTCTTTAGTGCTTTTCCACTTTGGGAGGTGTTTCGTCATCAAAGTCACGAATTTGTCGTCGTGCTTTTTCTCGATCAGATGCAGGAGTTCGTGAACAACAACATATTCGGTGCAGGCTATCGGCTTTTTGGCAAGTTCCAAATTTATAAGGATTCGGCCGCGTTTGTGATTACATGTACCCCAGCGGGTTTTCATCCGCTTTATTGCCCAAAATTTGGCCTGTACGCCGATTTTCTTCTGCCATTTGACAATAAGGCCATCAACGACTTTATGCAGCTCTTGTCGATACCAATCAAGCATTACTTCGCGTCGTTTCGTTATCGGACTTTTGGGCCGGACTTGTAAGATGAGTTTATTTTTTCCTTTTAAAATAACTGTCGGAACTTCATTCTTATAAACCAATTCCAAACGGTAGCGCTTGCCAAAAAGATAATGGCTCTCGCCGGAAACGTAATCGCGTTTTGTTTGCCGTTCCTGGCCAGCAAACTTGGCTTGCTGTTTCTTGATCCACGGAAGACGCAAAGCGATCAGGGTCCGAATAGCATCATCCTTCATGCGCTCGGGCGCTGAAATACGTACCCAGCCGTTGGGAGGCAGAACGGAAAGATGTAAATTCTTAATCGGCTTGCGGACGACCAATGCTTCAACGGTGCCAAGTTGTAGATAAGAATTAGTACTCATTTTGGTTTTTGATAATCTCAAAAAGATTCTTTAAATCATCCTCGGAAATATCTGACAAAACCTTTTTAATCTCAATCTTGATGGCGCGTTCTTTCAAACGGTTGCCACGCCAATCAGACTGGCGTGACCCCATCACTGCCTCATGGATCTGTTTCGATTTCTCTACGTCTTGCCCGAGGTTATCGTAAAGAGCGCGAAGGGCCGGAGTATTAATGTCGGCTCCGACCGATTCGTCCATCGGATTTTTAACCTTCTTGGATAAAGAGATTATTTCTTTCAGGTATTCGCGATATTCAATATCAGCCTGCTTGCGCCTTTTAACCAGCTCATCCAATAATTCGGACATCCGCAAATAATATTTCGGGTTAGTCGGCATCTCATCAATGATCAACTTGCGAACGTTATTCTCAATAGTCTCGGCCATGGCCTCCTGGCTTTGCTGGAAAGCTTCCGGCAATTCACCTAGAGCGTCTTCGCCTTTTTTAACGATCAAATCAACCAGCGTCATATCGTTAAAAGCCGACAATCGTTCGCTTTCTTCGGCGGTAATATAACGATCAATCAAAACACGCATCGCCGGTTCGTATTTTTTAAGATCAATATAATCACCGCTGGCCAGTTTTACTTCCATGCGCACTGATTCAAAGTGTTTTACTTCGCGCTCAATCGCCTGAGACTGGTCTTTGGTATAGCCGGCGCTGGCCATGTCATTGGCTAAGTCGGCATAAGCTCGGAGTAAATGGCTAACGGATTTATATAATTTAACCCGTTTAATTTCATTCTCTTTAAGCGAGTAAGGATTTTCCACATCACCGCAGAAGTAGCGGATATACGAGGCCGAGTCTTTAGGCGGAGCGACCGGTTCGCATAAAGCCCGAATCATTTCTAAAGCTTCGTCCAAATCTTTCTTTCCTTCAACAAAGCGGTCTTTCAAAAGCCCGAGTACATCTTCTTTATCAAAACCATCAAAAGCGCCGGAAGTATATTCAGTAACCGCCTTTTCCAATTTCTTAAATAGATCGCGGTAATCCACAATATAGCCGTATTCTTTATCTTCGCCGTCCAATCGGTTCACGCGGCAAATAGCCTGGAATAAGCCGTGATCCTGCATATTCTTATCGACGTAAAGATAAGTAGCCGGCGGCGCGTCAAAACCAGTCAGCAATTTATCAACCACGATCAAAAGCTGCATCTGGCCCGGTTGCTCAATGAACTTCTTCTTAGCTTCCTTTTCGAAGTCTTCCGTGGTCTTGCCATTTAACATTTTTTGATAGGCGGCATACTCGCGAGTGTCGGTAGATAATGCACCCGGTTCATAAGAAGTAACTACGGCGCATTTAGTAAAGCCCTGAGTCTGAAATATCTCGTAATACTGACAGGCCTCATAAATACTGCTCGTTACGAGCATGGCATTGCCTCGGCCGTTAGCCAGACGATCTTTTTTATAAAAGTCGTCCAAAATATCAAAAACAACTTTTTCTAGACGGGATCGGGAAGAAAGCAAACTTTGCATTGTACCCCAGCGTCGCTTTAATTCGGCTTTAGCTACGTCGGTGAGGCCCTGTGTGCGTTCCTCAAACCATTCGTCAATTTTCGCTTGGGAGGTAATATTCTGGTCAACGCGGCGAGCTTCATAACGCAAATCCAAAACCACTTTGTCGGCCACAGCCTCATTGTATTTGTAGGTATGGATATATGGCCCGAACATGCCAACGCTGTTTTTCTTATCAACTCGCAAAAGAGGTGTGCCGGTAAAGCCAATGAAAGTCGCGTTGGGCAAGATTTCTTTCATGGCGTCGTGCAATTTGCCGGTGTGCGAGCGATGACATTCGTCCACGAAAACGAACATGTTGCCCTTAGCAGAAAAGTTCTTCGGTAAATTCTTGCGGAGTTCCGCCACATCGATTTCAAAATTTCCTTTGGCGTTGACTCGGCCAAATTTATGCACCAGTGAACACAGCAGCCATTTATCTTTTTTGTTTAATTCATCCAAAAGTTCTTTGGCGCTTTTTACCCGATGAACTTGTTCGCTGACACCTTTAAAAACCTTTTCAATTTGTTCGTCTAATTCGGTGCGGTCGGTCAAAAGCAACACCCGGGAATCCTCAATGTTTTCATGTATCCACTTGGCCAGCCAAACCATGGTCAAAGATTTTCCCGACCCTTGTGTATGCCAAATGATTCCGCCCTCATGACGCTTAACAAAATCCTGTGTTGCCTTAACTCCGAAAAACTGATTGTGCCGGCAAGTCTTTTTTATACCGCTATCAAAGACGATAAAGTCGTGGATTATTTCCATAAGACGCTTTTTATCGCACATCTGTAAAACCGCCCGGTCAAGACGAGATTCGTCGCCAAGTCCGGCTTCTTTCCAGGTCATATAGTATTCTTCGGTAGTTTCCGTAGTACCGTACTTCAATCCCTCGGTATCATTGCCGGCCATTACCAACTGGATCGTTCCGAAAAATGTCTTGATAAATTCTTCTTTTTGGTTGCCGATGTTCTGACGAATACCTTCGGAAACCGAGACAATGCTTCGTTTTAGCTCAATCACGCCGACAGCAATGCCGTTCACATACAAGACAATGTCCGTACGCTTGGTGCGGTTTCCCTTGATTGTCACTTCTTCGGCAATGGCAAAATGATTCTTTTCCGGATGAGCCCAGTCAATCGGCCAGACAGTCTGATAATTCTCACTCACGTCTTCGCGGACTTTAATGCCATAGCGAAGCAAGCTATAAGTCTCGTAATTCAAGTCGTACAGACTTAAGTGCGGACGATTGGCCGTCTTTTTAAGCTCATCAATCGCTTTATTGATTAAATTTTCGCTATGGCCGGCTCGCAATAGAAACGGACGCAAATAGGCTTCCTCGACGTTGTTATTTTCCTCCCGTTCCTCGAAATTACCGAGATAGTCGTAGCCGAGCCGATCCTTGAACAAGGACACAATGCGATCCTGTGTTTTGCGTTCCAGCTGGCCGACTTTAGTTGTATTTTGTGTATCCATATTATTTTAATCTTATTTTTCCGGTTAAAAGTGTTTGCATCATGCCTTGCTTTATCTCCCGATACTTCGCAAGTTTTGCTTCTAGTTTTTCAATTTCCACATCCATATCCGACAAAACATTTGCAATTGCAATCTGTTCTTCATGCTTGGGAGTTTCGACTCCAATGTTTTGATATTCAGATATCCAGTATCGCTTGTGATCACCGAGTTTAAAATCGATCAACTGCATTTTTTCAAAGACAAATCGTAAATCTACATCCTTATTTCTCGGTTTTAAAATTTTCATTGCTGAGGATTTAACCTTAAAAGGAAAATCCACAAACTGGGTTGCAGTCGTAAAATCATCAAAAATAATCACCGGTAGATTCCGGAAAATATTAAACTCTTCGTCTGTATATCCGAGAATAAAACTCTTGCCGGCTGTTAGAACTGGGATATTATTTCTGTCACTGTATTCGGTGTTTTTAACAATGTATTTTGTCGGTTGCTCGTAATCCAAAAGGTCTCCCAATTTTTTCGTCTCCCAATTCCCATTAAATCCAGGCAGACGTCGCTTGCCGGTCAGTAATTCCTGCATCGCACCTTGCTTGAGGTTCTTTTTCTTTTCGATTAGCTTTTCTAACTCTGCAATCAATTTATCCATATCTATTAGCGCATCAGCTATATTTGATTGTTCAGACTTAGGAGGCAGTAGCAAAAGAAAATCTGACAATTTTTCTTTTGTAATAGTTTTGATAGTTCCGCCTGGGGCGCTTTGTCTTTCTTTTTCAAACAGAACACGAACAGCATAAGCAAAATATCGATTGTCAGTTGGCGTAAGAAACGACTCAAACAATAAAAGTGTTCTATCGACATAAGCATCGTACTGCGTAACTGCTATCCGGCCAATTGATCCTTGAATTGTTAAAACTATTGATCCTTTCTTAACAAACACACTCATCTCTTGTGCTTCTCTGCTGATTTTCCTTTTCGTTTCAGATTTAAGAGTCATATTTTCGTCCACATCAAAGACCTGAATGAAAGGCATCCCACTCACATCGTCATACCATTTACTTAGACCGTAAGGTTGAGGAAAACTGCCACGTCGGTATCGTGCTATATCTTTTAGTTTCTTTACATCCCAATCAACCGGAATCACACCGATCTCGGTTTGTTTATATCCTTTTGGAATTGTTTGAGTTGCTATTTCCATAAAGTTATTTACTGGCAAGTTTTTGAGCATTCTTAAATCTGTCAGTACTCATCATTTCAGCCTTCAATCTATGATTTTCTGTTTCAAGAGCTTTTAATCGAGGGACGAAGTCATCAATAAATTTAATTACTCCAAGCTCTTTATTTACGCCATAAAATAAATCCATCAGACCCATCGCAATATTGCCGATTTGCCAAAGATCGGTCTTAACAAGATAATCATCCTCAATATCAAAAAATGGAGTGACAAATTTCCCCTGATCCCCATCAAATCTAAAATTATTATGAGCATAAACTATATTAGAATGGGCAGTAGAACTATTAATTGAAGTCTTCATATTTTTAATTGCATCCGAACCTTTTTTGAAATTTTCTTCTAACCATTTGTATCTCTTTTTGGTTAATTCTTGAGTAGCATCAATAATTCCATTCTCGTCTATATCGGCAAATCCTTTTTGATCTGGGTTTGCAATAGCATAAGCGGCACATGACCCTGCTTCTAAAACTTGGCGCAGATTCATCATTGCCTGAATATGATGCAATCTGACAGCTGAAAAATGAGCAAGCAAATGGTGCTTGCGTATTTGTGCCAAAAACATGGCAAAAATAAATCGATCGGGATCAACAGATTTTATAAATTGCTGTAGGAGATTATTAAATTCTGAAGCATTAATAAAATAATCGCCGTAGCATTCCGCTCCATGTAAAATCATCTGCTTCTCACTCTCAATAATGTCACCGATTGTGTCTTGTTTGAATTCCATATTATTTCAATTTAAATCCCATTTTAGCGAGGTGGTCTTCAACTTTTTTGGTAAGTTCGCTGACCTCATCAGATATCGCCGGCATCGGTTCGGCATAGCGTTCAGCCAATTCTTTGACCCGGCCGGACAACGTCTGGGAGAGCCGATCTATTTCGCCTAAAACACGAGCAGATAATTCGTTCATCCACTTACGTTCAACAACCAGCGTTTTGATTTCTTCTTCGGTCAGAGTCGGATATTTTACCAGCACCTTTTTCTCCAAATCTTTCTCGGCGTCTTTAATCGCTTTTTTGGTGTTGGCTTCTTTTTCAAACAAAGCCGAATATTTTTCAAGAATCAAAAGCTCATCATCAACATCAGAATCATCCGAAGTTTTGTTGATTTCTTTAATTCGTCTCTGCACGTTAGCTTTGCTTATTTTATCGTTATCGATAACTTCAGAAAGCAAGCCGTCTTCACCGCCATGTTCGTCTTTAAGCGCATCCATATCCACTCCGACCTGCTCAAGTGCGGCATTTAATTCATCGAGCTTCGTTTGCTCATCGGAAAAATAAACTTTAATAGCCAAAGAGATTGGAATAAGTTTGCCTTCCAAACCGACCAACCCCTCAATGTCCTTTTTCTTGCCTTTGTTTTCTTTTTGTAAACGGATCACTTCGTTGCCAGATTTCCAACCGTCAACGGTTATGATATGGGTATCATCCTGCATCACTTCCTCCCAGTAATTCATCAAATGCTGGTAGACACCGTATTTATCAATCAAGTGCAGATCGGAATATGTCCCGAGCAAGCCGTCTGATATTTTTTGGATGACTGCCTTGGGATGATTGGCACCGGAGATAGTTTTAAGGAAATCGACTGAATCCTTCTGCCACTTGGTGAACGAATCCATAACTTTCTTCCGGAATGTTTCAAATTCCGGATGATTGAGAATGGTTTTCTTTATTTCGTCATGAGCGATCAAGAGCTCGCTGTATCCTTTACGGCCGTTAGTTTTGAAAAGAGAATTTTTGAGCGTCGGACAAATATCCCAATAAGCAGACAAGGCTGTGATGTCGGCATCCGGAATACCACCCTTAAGATGAGCTTCGATGTCTTGGATATCTTCTGCTTCCTGCGTATCGATATAACGTGGAAGATTAAGATTATATTCGTTCTTTTTTATTTCATCATTGGCGACAAAACGAGAGAATTTCGGCAATTCCAATTTATTCTCCCAAACATCTACAATTTTTCGGATGTCCTGCTCACGCAAACGGTTTTTATTGCCATCTTTGATAAAGCCCTTTGATGCATTAATCATAAAGATGCCCTGGCGATTACCTGATTCGGATTTATCCAAAACGATAATGCAGGCTGGGATGCCCGTGCCATAAAACAGGTTGGCCGGCAATCCGATGATGCCTTTGATATAACCACGATCAATAATGTTTTTGCGAATCTCCGCTTCGGCATTGCCGCGGAATAAAACACCGTGAGGCAGAATGATCGCGCCGGTCCCGGTGCTCTTGAGAGATTTTAAAATATGCAAAAGGAAAGCATAGTCGCCATTTTTCTTGGGAGGGATGCCGAAACCGTCAAAACGGCCGAAAATATCTTGTTCGGGGTTAAAACCGTTCCGCCAAGCTTTATAAGAAAATGGCGGATTAGCAACCACGTAATCAAAAGTCTTGAGGGCGCCGTTGTCGGTAAAAAGCGGGCCGGAAATGGTGCTCTGACCTTTTTTGATAACGGCTGTCGGCTTGGAATGAAGCCACATATTGAGTATGGCTAGCCCGGCGGTAGCGTTATCAAGTTCTTGGCCGAAGATGGAAATTCCTTTCGGCGCTTCGTCCGCCACTTTCAAAAGAAGCGAACCGCTGCCGCAGGTCGGATCGTAAACCGACTGCATTGTGCCGATGGCTTTATGGGCATCAATCACTTTGGCCATGATGCGAGAAACTTCGGCCGGGGTATAAAATTGGCCTTTGCTTTTTCCGGATTCAACGGCGAAGTGCTTCATCAGATATTCGTACGCGTCGCCCAAAAGATCGTCTCCCTCGGCCCGGTTTTTGCTGAAATTCAGATCAGGGTTTTCGAAAATGGCAATAAGATTGGAAAGACGATCCTGCATGTCTTTGCCTTTGCCGAGTTTGTCTTCGTCATTAAAATCAACTGCGTCAATTACGCCGTGCAATTCGTTGGCTTCGGCCAGTTTGCTTAAAACTTTGTTGATGCCCTCGCCGATGTCCGGCTTGCCTTTGAGTTTTATAAGATCGGCAAAACTTCCGCCATCCGGAATTTCCACGAGCTGATTTGACTTGCCGGCATATTTATCTGAGACATAGCGAACGAACAAAAGCACGAGAACATAATCCTTATACTGCGAAGCATCCATGCCTCCGCGCAGTTCATCACAGGCCGACCAAATTGAGCTATAAAGTTGTGATTTTTTGATTGCCATATTATTCAGGTTTAGTTTCTATTTCCGTCTCTTCTTCTTTGCCATTTTTAGAGCTAGAAAAAACAGATTTAAGCTGGCTTAAAACGCCCAGGCGATCTTTGCGCTCAGCCGGAACGACATACATTTCATGCAATGTCGCCTTTGTTAATTCGATAAGGGTTGTGAGCTTAGGAGAATCCCAGGCATCCCATGACCCTTCATGGACGTTGTCGCTAGCCAGTTCTTGAATTTGGCCGAGTGCGTCAAAAAGCTCCGGTGCGACAGCTGGAAACTTTGCTTTCAAGCTTTTGATACTTTCCTGGTAGTCGGCGTGGCCGGTCTTTGAATTTTTTATAACAGTCTTCTCATACTCGAGCAGCTCATAAATAGCCTTGCGCAGGCAGGCAGATGCGCCGACAAGGAAATTTGATCTGCGACTGTTTTCCGCTTCGTATATTAACTCCCGGACCTTTTCGGGAATACGACTGTCTAGTACGAAATATGAAGTCGGCTGGGAGAAAAATAAATTTGCATCAATATCAACGTTATCGGCAAATTTATTATTATAATGTCGCCGGTTATATTCGACATAACCCTCTCGTAATTCCTTAAAACTCAAATGCATAGATACCTTCTGGCATCCATCGGAATTGCATCTAATTAAATAACCATGACAGATTTTCTTTTCGCCCCAATTAAAATCGAAATGATCCACCATACTGTAGGTGACATGGTTACGCTTGCAAAACGGGCAGTTATACTTGTGCGCATCAATAAAATATTTTTTGTCGAGATGTGATAAGTCCATACTATTTAATTTTTTCCATTCTTATACTCAAAATCTTCGCCGATTTTCCAAACGCCCTTTTCACGGAAAGCCGGGATATTTTGCCGTCTGGCGGCATTAGTCATGGCCGGAGCCGACAAACCATGTATTTTGGTATATTCGGAAAGAGTAATAATCTTCTGACCTTTAAGATAAGTAATGCGTTTATTAAGAGATTCCATCAAAGCCAAGTAGACGACTTTTTCCATGGTCTTAGCGGACTTATCATCTCGGTAATCGCCGAAAGCTTTATAGTATTCCTTCTTTTCACGATCGCGGATAATAATCATTGGAAAGCCGAGACGCTGTAATTGGAAACAAACCAAGACACGACCGATGCGTCCGTTGCCGTCGCAAAAAGGATGAATGTTTTCAAAATCTAAATGGAACTTGGCGATCTTATCTAAAAAATAATTATTCAGATTGCCAGTGTATTCCAGGAGTAAGGCTTCAATCATTTTTTCAACATGCTCGGGCGCCGGCGCCACATGAGTCCCGACGCGGACATATTCGCCGAGTCTTCTAAAACGCCCGGCGATCTTGTCGTCAATTCCACCAATCAACATTTGATGCAAAAGCAAAATAAGCTCTTTGCTGATTTCTGTTTCTTTGCTTTTATTGCGAGTGTAGCCGATGACGCGAGCTAAGTTTTTAGCTTCATAAACTTCCCGCAAAGAAACGTCGCGCGAGACTTCCATATCCAAAAGAATTTTCTCCGTCTCTTTAAGAGTAAGGGTAGAGTTTTCAATCGCGTTGGAGTTATAGACGCTTTCCGGAACATCAGCTTCGTCAATCATAACTAAAAGCGACTCCTTGCCTTTGCGGAGAGTATCAAATTCGCTTTTTAAAGCTGTTAGCCGGTCCCTTATTGGTTTTGTTGTAGCCATATGTTTTGTTAATAGTATACTGGTATTATAGTCGTTTTATCTCAAAATGTCAATATTTAGTGAATTGAGGCCATTTATTGCTTCCCATTCACTAAATTATATGCTATTATTCCAATAAGCGCAATAGCCTAAAAATTGGGGTATGGAAAACGAAGAAACACCAATTGGATACAAAGATAAATTTCAGCTTATCTTCGTGACTGAGTTTTGGTCTGATGATCCGATTTACGAAACATGGACTGAGGGCCGGATTGAAATTCGAAAATGGGAGGACAATTATTGTAATGATGAAATTAGGTATTGTACCAAGAGGAACGATGACTGGTTTGCGTTTGAGAAAAAATATAACTGCAAATGGTTGACCGCCGATGAACTGGAGGAATTTAAAAAATTAGTAAAGGAAAAATTTCGCAGAAAACCGGAATCGCATAAATAATCTCCGTCAACTTCTTGTCAGCTTTTGTCAGAAAAGTTTTCCACAGACGGACCTGTTGACGGTCCGCGTTCCGGACCGGTATTATTAAAGTGTCAGATAGGAGTTTGCCTGACGGCGTTCCGATCAATCGGAACTAAACGAGACGGGGCTACGACTTCTGTTATCAAGCAGCGATTGCTATTTTTGCTTGATGACCGGAAGTGGTAGCCCTTTTTGTTTTTTAAGCAAAAATTATTTCCCTCTGAGGCTAAGGCGCCTCGATGTGATCCGAAAAAGTATTTGAATTGATAGATAAAGGCTAGTCCCCGGCGGGGCCAGCCTTTTATGTTGCCCCCAGAAGCCATACAAGAATTCAAACAATTATACGAAAAACGCTACGGCGTGAAGCTTTCCGACGAGGAGGCGTCTTTGCGCGCCAACAATCTTTTTAAACTCTACAAAATCACCTACATGGGTGAGCCGTCCATCGACGACTTCAAAGATAAAGTAGTGAAAAGCCATGACTTACAACCAAACCACAATTAGCGAAATTCAATTTTATCCGGTTAAACCCAAGGACGGCCTCCTCGGGTTCGTTTCGTTTGTCCTGGACGATAAATTTTGGATGGGATCGGTGGCCGTGTTCAGCCGGCCGGACGGCCGATTCCGTCTGGTTTATCCCACGCGCAAAGTGGGAGGCCAGAACATCAACATTTTTCATCCCATAACCCAAGAAGCCGGCCAGGAGGTCGAAACGGCCGTCAGTGAAAAAGTAGCCGAATTACTTAGTGAAAATTATGAATCAGACGAACCAACCCAAACCGCGTGGTAAAAGCTTTAATTTCTTCCCGGCTCCTCACGCTCCCTTTGACGATGAAAAATTACGCCATGCTTTGAGTCATGCCGAGCGTGATTTTTTAATGGTGCTAAGTCATCTCTCAAACCGCTACGGCGATAAAGACGGCTGGTTCTGGCATACCGATAATATTTTCTTTGGCCGGGACGACAAAGAAAAGGGTTTTGCTTCATTCGGTTTCAGCCGGTCTACCTGCCGGCGCGTCAGAAAAAAACTGGCCGAGCTCGGACTTATAGAAACGAAGCCGGGAGTACTTGATCGCGGCCGCTGGGCCGGCACGATGTATCGCTTGAATCCGCAGCTGCTAAAATCTACCAGGGTTCACTATGAAGCACGGTCAGGCACCATAGAGAACCCGGGCCCGGGTCCACCATGAAGCACTTAGTAATAAGGATTGAGTAAGAAATAATAATTAATAAAATAGCTTAAATAAAGCAAGCAAGCTTGCTGAAAATTAAAAAATAGGGGTTGGGCAGAACGTGGGTGAAATGTGGGCAGATTTGAGAGATAACGATGGCGACCAAAAAACAGGTATTAGGTTGGATAAAACTTGGACAAAACTTGGATGATTTTCGAGAAAAACAGACTGGGGCAAAACTGGGGTGAAACTGGGGCAGTTTTTGACCCCTCCCATCTCCCTTAAAAACCGAAAAAGCGGTAAAATACAAGTATACGTTTGACTTCCTTCGGCCTTGGGACCATGTTGTGTGCAGAAAGGCCGAAAACAAAATTAAAATAATTAATGAACAAACTATGACTAAAAACGCCAAAATTTACGCCGTAATCGCCGTTGTAGCGGTTCTTGGGGCAGGTTACGGAGTTTATCACCTCTTAGGCAACAAAGCACCGCGTGGGGCCGAAACTAAAGACCTGGCCTCCATTACCAACTTCGACCAATGTGTCGAAGCGGGATTCGCGATTATGAAATCCAATCCCAAACAATGCATGACTTCCGACGGCCGGATTTTCGTCAACGAAAAACCGCCGGCTCAAAGCGAACTGGATAAAGCCGAGCAAGCCATTAGGACGTTCATGGGAGAGCCGAATTTGGAATTGAAATACACCGGCCAAAATAATCATCCCTCCAACTTCGCGATTCTAAGCAACGTCAAACAAAACGACGGCGGGTTCACGGCCGACAATCCTAAAGAATGGGATCGGCCGGTCTACATTTTCCAGCAGACAAGTTTCATTAACGACCGCTGCGAAGTATATCAATATCAGGTAACGCAAAAAACGAATCAAGTCGTGGAAATCGGAATCGTTTATCCGATTGAACGCAGCGCTACGATACCGGGCAATTGTACCGGCAACGGATCGCTGGATTGGCCGCTCATGAATAAAGATCAGATCGAACAGGCCGCGTTCGCGTATCTCGGCCGTGATCCGGAACACACCAAATTCATGATGCGATCCGACATCCAGCCGCAATACATCCCAAGCAAGCCGGGTGCGGATAATCCGGCGGCCAACGAATGGCGCTGGGAAGATACAAGCTACAAACTTCCGGAAGGGCTCATGGGCGATCCATGGCCCTATCCGACCATGAGAATAATAATGTCGGCCGGTGGCAAACTGGTTTACTACCTGAACACCACCGAACTCTTTGACTAATATGAACCAGGAAGTACAACCCAAACTCAAGTACTTCCTCTACGCTCGAAAATCTTCGGAACAAGAAGACAGACAGGTCCTTTCGATCGATTCGCAAAAGAGCGAGCTGGAAGCGCTTGCAAAAAGAGAAAAGCTCCTTATCGTGGAGCGCCTGGAAGAATCATATTCGGCCAAAGCGCCGGGACGCGAAATCTTCAACCAGATGATCAAGCGGATAGAGAAAGGCGAAGCCGAGGGCATCATTGCCTGGCACCCGAACCGCCTTTCGAGAAATTCCGTGGACACCGGCTACCTGGTTTATCTCATGGACCAGAACCGGCTTTTGGAAATTCATACGCCCGGCCAAGTTTTCAGAAGCACTCCCAATGATAAATTCCTACTTAACCTCTTATGCAGCCAGGCCAAGCTGGAAAACGATAACAAAGGCATAGACGTCAAACGCGGACTAAGACGCAAAGTAGAAATGGGCTGGCATCCCGGGCCGGCGCCCGTCGGCTACAAAAACACGCCCGACAAATTGAAAGGCTTTCGCACGATCCGCAAAGACCCGCGCATGTTTCCGATTATCCGGAAAATGTTTGACATGCTATTAAGCGGCGATTTCACCGCTCCGAGGGTCCATGAAATCGCAGTTGAAAAATGGGGACTCAAAAACCTGGCACGTAGCGGCTACTACCGTCTGCTTTACAATCCCTTTTATTACGGCTGGTTCGAATGGCCGAGAGGTAGTGGTAATTGGCATAAGGGCAAGCACGAACCCATGATCACGCGCGACGAATACGATCGGGTCCAGAAAATGCTCGGCCACGGCAGTAAGCCCAAACCGGAAACACACACCTTCGCTTACACCGGTATGATCCGTTGCGGCGAGTGCGGCTGCATGGTAACGGCCGAGAATAAAATCAAGAAAAACAAAAACGGCAACGTTCATCACTACACTTATTATCACTGTACCAAACGCAAAGGCCCGTGCAGCCAAAAGTGCATCGAAGTGAACGAACTGGAAAAACAAATCAAAAAGACGCTGGCCAGAGTCAGACCGCCGGAAGAATTCCACGGCTGGGCCATGAAGTGGCTTAGAAACGAAAACGAACGCGAGGCCGGCGATCGCAACGCGATACTTTCCAATCAGCAAAAAAATTATGAAGCCTGCGTCAAAAAACTGGACGCGTTGATCGACATGAGAGCGTCGGGAGAAATAAGCGAAGAAGAATTCAAGAAAAAGAAATCGGAAATCGGCCAGGAAAAAATCAAATTGCACGAATTATTGAATGACACGGACAACCGCGTGGACAGCTGGCTGCAGACGGCCGACAACGTCTTGACCTTCGCCGGCGACGCCAACGAAGCGTTCACTGAAAGGGGTCAACACGCTCGAAAAGTGATTCTCTCCGCCTTAGGTTCGAACCTCCTCTTAAAAGACAAAAACATAAGAATTGACACGGATTCCGCACTTCTCCCGCTGATTCTTGTCTCGTCCGGGTCGAATCGAAAAAACGGACGGTTAGAACCTGTCGAAACGGGCTCTAATAAAGAGAAAAGCCGAGCTTTTAACTCGGCAAATCCCATGTGGCTCCGGTGGTAGGATTCGAACCTACAACCTAATGCTTAACAGGCATCCGCGCTACCATTGCGCCACACCGGAATATGCTTATATATATACCTCAAATTTAATGTTTTTTCAACCCTTTAAAGGGACTTTTAAATAAATTAAAGGTGCTGTTATATTTCAACAAATGTCAAAATATTTCCAACACCTTCCTCTTCAAAAAAATACTTGGGCAAATTAACCAAAGAATAACAGTAACCTCTAGGCCCATTACTTAAAAGAATAAGGTCGATTTCGTTAATGGCACTAAAAACAACGGCGAAAAACAATTCCTCATGTCTATCCTCTCTTCTGAAAAAAAATGGCTTCAAAAAAAAGATTTCTTTACCAATGACAGCTTTCTTTGTTTTGACAATGATTTGTTTGTTTCCACTGTCCCTGATAACTATCTTCATCTTTTTTCTCTCTATTTTTGCAAAGATAGGATCGTTCTCAGAGATAGGGTCCCCATTGCCATTTCCAAGTATTAACACAAATTCACCTCCCTAATGTTCCACAAAAAAAATAGCATTAAAAGTTTTTTAAGTCAACGAAATTAGTAACCTTCTAACTTCTTTAGATCTTTGTGTCCTCTAATCTTTTCAATAGCCTTAGCTTCAATCTGTCTTATTCTCTCACGAGTTACACCAAACTCTTGCCCCACCTCTTCCAGAGTATGAGTTACTCCATCTTCTAGGCCAAACCTCATAGATATGATTTTTCTCTCTCTTTCAGCTAAATCTTTAAATATATCTTCTAGATGTTCCCTTAATAGTGTTCTTCCTGCTTGAGAAGCCGGAGACTCAACTTTTTCATCTTTAATAAACTCACCTAAAACACTGTCTTTCTCGTCTTCTCCTACTGGAGTCTCAAGAGATATTGCTTTTTGTGAAATCTTTTCTAGGTGACGAACTTTTTCAACTTCAATTCCCATTTCAGCAGCAATTTCTTCGTCTAAAGCTTCTCTATCAAGCTCTTGCAAAAGCTTTCTTCTGGCCTGAGTATATTTAGTTAGTGTTTCAATCATGTGAACAGGAATTCTGATTGTTCTTGCTTGATCAGCTAGTGCACGCGTAATTGTTTGTCTTATCCACCAGGTAGCATAAGTTGAAAACTTGTATCCCTTTCTCCAATCAAATTTTTCAACAGCTCTAAATAGTCCCAAATTACCTTCTTGAATTAAATCAAGTAATGTTAAATTAGGAGAACGTCCGATGTATTTCTTAGCTATAGAAACAACTAGTCTTAAGTTTGCTTCTGCAAGCTTTCTTTTAGCATCTTCATCTCCATCTTCAATCCTTTTAGCTAAATCTTTTTCGT
>JAQUYG010000040.1 GCA_028691985.1 Minisyncoccota bacterium | reverse complement strand
TTTTATGATTCTCTCCTGTCGAATTGTCCGCTTTTGGTTTTGATGAACACCATATCTCCTTCTTCAACGAAGAGAGGTGTGGACACTTTCATTCCGGTTTCCAATGTGACGATCTTGGAACCGCCCTGTGCGGTGTCACCCTTGACTCCTGGTGGGCAGTCGATGACTTTGAGACTGACTTCGGAAGGCAAGACAACATCAACCGGAATTTCTCCGAACATCACAATCCTGACTTCCAGCTCTTCCTTCATATAATCCGCACTGCCCTTAAGCTGCTCCCGTGTCAGATTAAACTGGTCATAACTTTCCTGGTCCATAAAGGCATACTCCTCACCGTCGCGGTAGAGGAATTGCACCTTTCTTTCAGTAAGCTGCGCTTGCTCTACCATAGCGGAAGATTGGAAGTTTTTTTCCAGGACCTTACCATTCAATAGATTTTTCATACTGACTGTCGCCATCGCTTCTCGCTGTTGCTTGGCGCGAAAAGAGCGGTCTAAAACCTCATACGGTTCGCCGTCGATTATTATAACAGAACCCTTTTTGGTTTCTCGGAAGCTTATACTTGCCATATATCTCGTATTTAGAATGAATTAAAATATCAATCACGATAAAAATCAACCTTCCGTCATTATAGGATGAAAAGAGTTTTTTGTAAACCCCATATCCCTGATTTTGTCAGATTTTTTTATTTGCTTTTGCTTAGTCAAAAGGATAAAATAAGACTACACAGCATCTTAAAAAATAGTCAACGCACTTTTTGTTTCAAAATGGGATTCGTTTGATATGAAGTGCGGTTTGCAGATATTTAATTCATAATAAAAAAAATATGAAAAACAATATCAAGATCAAAACTTTGACTAGAAAAGATGTGGAACGGCTGTCGGGGCGCAGCGAGATTAAGAATTGGGCAATCAGTTTTTATTTGGGTGTAAGGGGGGATAGGAATTTTCTTTCGGTTGCTAACTCGGTTATTTCCGGCCAGAAGAAGGAGCTGGAGAGCAGGGAATTTTCCAAAGATGAAAGAGTGCAAATATCCGGGATTTTCAAGACAGTGGAAGATTTTTTAAGGATCAGTAAACTTCCGGATCGCACACGGGCTTTTGCGATGTTTTTTAGTGATGGCGGAGTCTCGGAAGTATATGGTCTTCCTGTTTATATTCCGACGAAGCTGGTGCTGGAAAGGAATTTTTTTATCCATCCTTTTGTGAAAAAGAATCGAGAATATCCTCGCTATGCTGTTCTCTCTCTTGAAAGGGATCGGGCGAAGATTTTCAGTTTTTTTTGGGGGGAGCTCAAGGATTCTACGGGGGAAATCAGGAGCGAAGTTCCGCAACGGATGAATGCAGCGCGTGCGACTTGGAGGGGGCTGGAGGAGGGTAAGATCCAAAATCATATCGAAGTGCACATCAATCGTCATCTCAAGAAAGTTGCAAGAGCGGTTGAAAAATATATGGAAAAAGAAAAAATTCCATATCTAGTTATCGGTTCGAGAAAAGAGCTCATAGAAAGATTTAGTAGGGAACTTTCGGATCAGGTGCGGCGAAAAATCGTTGGTTCCTATTTTGTGCGCTCAGATCAAAGCCTTGGGAGAATCAGGGAAAAGAGTCTGGAAGTCATTGACGGATTTGAACTTAGAAAAGAAGAGGGGGTGGTTCAGAAAATTTTCGAGGGAAATAGTAAAAAAGATAGGAGCGCGGTTTTGGGGGCGGAGGCGGTCCTAGAGAATCTTGAAAATTATAAGGTTCGTAATTTGGTAATAGGTGAAAACTTCGTGGGGTCGGGGTATGTCTGTGCAAAGGATCGAAAGATATATCTGAACAAAGGTAAGTGCGAGCTGTGTGGAGATAAGCTTTCCGAAGTGGGCGATATTGCCGATGAAATGATCGAAGTTGCCCTTATGCAGAAGATAAAAGTGACTCATTTTCTACATTCTCATGATGATTTCGATAAGTTTGGCGTTGGGGCTATCCTCAAGTAAGAATTACCTCTTGCCTAGCGTCTGTGGGGAAGTTTTTTAGGGATTTCCGCGCTTTTTAAGCCATTTTCAGCCTTTTTTATTTACAAAAGAGGTTTTCTTTGGTATATTGGTATTGTTATGAATTTATAAAAATAAAAATAAAATTATGCAAGAATCGAAACAAAACAAACTGGCGCTTTTGCAGCAGATGGTGGAGAACGCAGAGAGGAATATTGTGGCGGCTAAACAAATCATGAAAGAGCTTAATAGTGATAGCCGGAAACCTCAGAAAGAGTCGGAGGCAAGCCAGATTGTGGAAGGAACTTTTGATGGAGAGAAGATGCTCAGTATGGACGGGAAGAATTATCCTGTGCCGGCCAATTATGCCAGCAAGTCCAAGCTCGTGGAGGGGGATATTTTGAAGCTCACCATAACCGAAGACGGATCTTTTGTTTATAAGAAAATCAGTTCAGTCGATACCCGCAAGGTGATAGGAGTGGTAATGAAAGATGGCAAAGACAGATATTTTGTTAGCGCCGAGGGTAAAAAATATAGCGTACTTTTGGCATCGCTCACATACTTTAAAGCCAAAGAAGGGGACGAGGTCATTCTGGTTGTGCCTAAGGAAAAAGTCAGTACTTGGGCGGCAGTCGAGTCTATCATTACCGAGGAAGATAAGATGGAAATGATGTCTCAGGAATGGGAAGAAGATGAGGCAGCACCGGCTCCGTCTGCACCGGAAGAACAGGACAAATCGATGATTGAGGAAGATGACAGAAAAAATGCCGCCATTGAAGAAGAATGGACTCCTGATGTCGAAGAAATCAAGAAAGAGGGCGGATTCAGTCAACCTCAGGGCGGAGATGAAATCTCAGATGATTTTTCTAACTAGGCTTTATCTAACTTAAATTTATGCCGTTCGTGTTTCATTCGCCAGATGATTATTCTTTTGAAAAAGTTGGCATAAAAGGTAAAATATTCGATACCAAGTTTTTGAGTGATGAAATTGAGTTTTCTGTGATTGAAGTGGAAAAAGGACACGAAACTAAGATAATTGAGAAAGAATGTATTTTTTCCTATTTTATCTTGGAAGGTTATGGCAGTTTTGAGATTGAGGGCGTCGCTGAAAAATGCACGAAGGGGGATCTGGTGCTTATTCCTCGGAATACCGTTTTTTAGTATAGAGGGAAGATGAAAATGCTGTTGACCAGTACGCCTTGGTGGTTTCCAGAGCAGGAAGAGACATTGGACTGACTGAGTGAAAAATAAAAGAAGTTAGCAATAAAAAAATGAGCCTAGCATTATATAGAAAATATAGACCTTCGGGTTTTGATGAAGTGGTTGGGCAGGAGCATGTCGTGAGGACACTCAAAAATTCGATAAAAAATGGCAAAGTTGCTCATGCCTATTTGTTTTCCGGACCGCGTGGAACGGGCAAGACTTCCATCGCGCGCATTCTGGCGAAGACAGTCAACTGCGAAAAACCCAAAGACGGCGAGCCTTGCAATGAATGTCAGATTTGCAAGGACATAAATAACGGGCAGTTTTTGGATTTGGTTGAAATCGATGCCGCGACCCACACCCAGGTAGACAAGATGCGCGATATTATTGAGCGCATAAATTTTTCACCATCTCAAGGCAAGAAGAAAGTATATATAGTTGACGAAGTGCATATGCTCTCTAAAGGTGCTTTCAATGCTCTCCTAAAGACGCTGGAAGAACCGCCGGAGCATGTGATTTTTATTTTGGCTACAACCGAGATTCATAAGATTCCTGCGACGATCATCTCCCGCTGCCAACGGTTTGATTTCCGTCATTTGCGTATCGACGAAATGAAGAAACGGCTCGGGGAAATCGCTGAAACTGAGAAAGTGGAAGTTGAAGACGGAGTCCTGGATTTTATCGCTATGAATTCCGGTGGCGGTATGCGCGACAGCGAAAGTCTTTTTGGGCAAATAATTTCTTTGCAGGATGACGGCAAAATAACTCTCCAAGAAGTTAAAGAGATTTTGGCGCTTCCAGATTCGTCCCTGACAGTGGATTTTGTGAGCCTGGTCCTTGGAGGAAAATATGCCGAGGCGCTTGCTTTTCTTGACGACTCCATCGTTGAAGGCGGTTATGATCTTTTTCAGTTTAATAAAAGCGTGGTTGAATATCTGCGTAAATTGTTGCTCGTGAAGTTGAGTCCGGGGATGAGAAATAGATTTTCTTCTGAGATGACCGGCGAACAGTTGGACGAATTGGAAAAATTTGCGGGTAGTATCGGTGTGTCGGACATATTCAAAATAATTTCTTCTTTCATCAAGAGCCAGTCGGCAATCAAAGGCGCCATTCTTTCGCAACTCCCGTTGGAGTTGGCGATTGCCGAGATAGAAATTGCGCAAAGCGGTGCATTGACAGAGAGGCCCAGAGGAGATTATAATAGCAAAGTTGGTTCCAGGGGAGTAGAAAATTCTATCAAGTCGCAACCGGAATTGAAAAAACCTCAGGTGAAAGAATCAGTGCAGATAGAGGAGGCTAAAGCCGGAGAAATCGTAGAGGGCGTTGATGTCGAAACCTCGGAGAAAGTAGGCGGAGAAGAAGAAAAAACTGAAGATGCCGAAGAGAAGAAATCAGAAACACCAGCTTCGTTTGAGGCGCTTAAGGAAGAGTGGTCGGAAATCGTGCAGGATGTTCGCAAATGTAATAATTCTCTCACTGCGTGTCTCAAGACTTGCCAACCGATTATGATGGAGAACGGCCAAATAATTGTCGCTTGTCAATATTCTTTTCACAAGGATAAATTGCAGAAAGTGGAGAACCGTGCAGCAGTGGAGCAGGTCGCTTCGGAGGCTGTAAAGGCTCAGGTGCGTTTGAAATTTATCAGCAAAGAAGATGCGCAAAGACTCGGTTTTGAAATGGAAGAAGTTCATCTGGAGGAGAAGCAGGCGGAGGACCTTGTGAATAGTGCACTTGATATGTTCGGTGGGGAAGTAGTGGCATAAAATTGGAAGGGGATCAGAATAGCAGGTTTTAACCTGCGTGGCTGTCCCACATGGACAATCGGACATAAAAAATATCTTATATTTTTTTATCACGGATTTATTTAAAAATCTGATTAGGAATATTAATAATTTCTACAACACTTTAGATTTTGAAATAAGTCCGAGATGAAGAGCAGAAGAGCAAGAAGAGAAAATCTACCATATTTATTCGGGGATCGTCTAATGGTAGGACGACAGGTTTTGATCCTGTTAATCGGGGTTCGAATCCCTGTCCCCGA
>JAQUYG010000017.1 GCA_028691985.1 Minisyncoccota bacterium | reverse complement strand
CTCCTCGCAATGACAATAAAATATGACTGTTCGCAATGACACATAAAAACTATGGCCCAATATAACCATTTGCCGATATTTCAGCTCGGCTATAAGCTTACTCTTGAGATTTATAAAACTACCCAAAGATTTCCCAGAGAATACAAATACAGCTTGGGCCAGAGGCTGAAGGAAATAAGCGCGGAATTTCTTGACTATGTGGTTATTGCAAATTCTTTGGAAGATAAGATGCCGGCAATTAAGAACGCCGAGCTTAGAATAGAAAGATTGAAAATCCATGTGCGTTTGGCATATGATTTGAAAATCATCAGCCTTGGCAAATATGAAGAAGTTTTCCGCTCTTTGGAAGATTTAGGAAAACAACTGTCCGGATGGAAAGAATGGGCTGGAAAGTCGGGGGGGGGTAGTAGTTGTTTCTCTGGCTTTGTATCGAGATTGCTTCATTCCGCATTCGCTCCACTCGCAATGACATCCCCCTACTGTCATTGCGAGGTACTCCGAAGCAATCCCAGCCCTAAGCAAGAAAAATGTAATATTACATTTGATGATACTTATGCCTGGATTGCTTCATTGCGCTATGCTCCATTCGCAATGACAGAAATAAACAGAATTGCTGTATTGCTTCTTTGCAATAGCAGGTAATAGATCCAATCTTCTAATGAGCCGGAATTTCCAGTTTTACGAAACTGGAAAGCGAGCCACATTTCATTGCGGTCTTGTTCGGCTGCAAGCTTGCAGCCATTGCTTGTCAGAATTTCGTACCCTGTCTCGGCAGGGATCGGGATCCGGAGATTTCCTATGTGACAAGACAAAAGCTTCGGGAGTCAATCGCAACTACTGGTCGGGTACTACCGTTTCCAACAATACCGGTAACGCGTGGAACACGAACCTGTCTAACGGCAACACCAACAACAACGGTAAGACGAATACTAACTATGTGAGGTGCGTGAGATTCTCCTTGGGAAATGGAAAAAGTTTTGTTTTTTCGGCTCATTTGAGGGGTGGATGATGCTCTATACATCATTGCGAGGAGTCGGTAATCCGACGACGTGGCAATCTCATATCACAATTTACTGAATGTTATATGGTATCTTAGCGGCATAGTATCGGGATTGCTTCGCTCCACTTTGTTCCGCTCGCAATGACAAAAATATTTCATAAGAATTTCTTATTTTTCTTACATCTCTTCTTGAAATCTGCTTTTATCCTGAAAGATATGAGATCGGGATTCTTTGGTTCGATATAATCATTAAGTCTCTGTAATTTAGTTTCCAAGAGATTTTTTCTCAGATGGAAAGTATCGGCATGCTGAAAGTGTCCGAAATAGGAGTTTATGGTGGCGAGCATTTCCTCGATGGTTTCAAGCGGAGGGTAGTTTTCAGGAAAGGGAAGGGTGAGCTGTCCTTGTTGCTTGGTGTCGGGATATTTTTGCAGTTCTTGGTTGAAGAAATATAGTTTCTGCTTGAAATTTTTCACAACCCTTTTTCTGGCCAGAATATGGCCGGGCTTTATGACATAGCCGAGCCAGTCGATGCCCGTTTCAACATCTTCCAGCACTTGTTTTTTGTGATTCAGTTTCAGTCCAAGGCGCTCTTGAAGGAACAAGTCTATTTCTTCCTGCCATTTTTTGAGCTCATCGACATCGTTTGAAAGCAGCAGGAAATCATCGATGTAGCGCAGATAAAACTTAACTTTAAGATTGTGTTTTACAAACTGGTCCAGTTCATTGAGATACACATTTGCAAAAAATTGAGAAGTGAGATTTCCAATCGGCAGACCCTGGTTTTTGGGAACATGGAAAAGAGATTTGTGGGAAGGAATCTGATCGAAAAGTTCCTTGCCGCTTTTTGCCGTGAAATTGTCGGTGGGATTGTGGAAGGTGATGATTTTCACAAGATTCAATATCTTGGGATTTTCAACTTGCCGGCTGATTATATTGAAAAGGATTTCTTTCTTGAGGCTCATAAAAAATCCGGATATATCCAGATGAAGAAAATATGCTTTTTGCCTTCGGTTTTTTGGTGACTTTCTTCAGAAATTTGCACAGGTCTTCAAGGGATCGGTGAATGCCCTTGTTTTTCCGGCAGGCATAAGAATGATGGATGAACTTCGGTTCGAAAACCGGTTCCAGGAAGTTATATAGCAGATGATGGACTATGCGGTCTCGGAAATTGGCGGCAAAGACTTCTCGGAGTGTGGGATGGGTGACGACGAAACATATTGATTTGGTTGGTTTGTATGTGCGGCTTTGCAGTTCTTGTTCCAGTTTCAGGAGTTCAAGTTCGCAGTTTATGTGAAATTTCATTGCGTGATAGGTATTGCCTTTGTGCCTGCGGCAATCGATATACGCTTTATGAAGATTTTTGAACGAAAATTCTTGGCAAGATTTGGTTTTTGAGGGCATAAAGTATTATGAATTATAGTATCGGGATTGCTTCGTCGCCAAATGCGCTTCTCGCAATGACAAATGGTACGCTGAGATTGCTTAATTTTGTTATGTTTCATTTGCAGTTACAGGTAAAGGATTGCACTCACAATTATACTTTATCATACTGTCATTGTGAATGGAACGTAGTGGGGTACAGTAATCTTAATACTATGCCAGTAAAATGTTACATAACTTCTGATGAATTGTGGCAATGGGATTGCCACATCGGATTACCTCCTCGCAATGACACATAAAACCATTGGGATTGCCACTGCGTGGAGTTTATCCCCGCGAAGGCGGGGGTCTGCAATGATGGTAAATGCATATTTTTGCTATTGTTGCTGTATATGTATCTTATGTTATACTTTCTTTAGATTGGTGCGTCTGTCAAGTATGGGCAATTCAAAGGATTACGATTGTTGATTATAATGAGTATCAAGGGAAAAAATAAGCTATTGTTTTTGCTTCTGGGTATTGTAATAGGGGCCTTGTTTTTTGTGTCTAAATCCTTTTCTTCCTCTCCGGATGGCGTTATAGATTCTACGGATAAATATGCCTGGAGTGAGAATACAGGCTGGATAAGCTTTGGGGAAACAAACGGCGATGTGCGCGTGACGGACACACAGATAACCGGATATGCCTGGAGTGAGAATGCGGGCTGGATTTCGCTTAATTGTTCCAATGACAACTCTTGCTCTACAGTGGATTATAAAGTTGCAAATGATGGGGAGGGAAACCTTTCCGGCTATGGATGGAGCGAGAACGCAGGCTGGATAAGCTTCAATCCTTCCGGCGGAGGAGTGATTATTAACTCTTCGGGAGAATTTACGGGCTATGCCTGGGGAGAAAATACCGGATGGATTTCTTTCAACTGTTCAAACGATAATTCCTGCGCTACTGTAAGTCATAGAGTAAAAACCGATTGGAGGCCGCAAAGTTTAAGGCCGGCTTGCAGCAATGGTCTTGATGATGATGGCGATGGGCTGATTGATTACCCTGCTGACAAGGGATGCACTGATGCTAACGACAACAGTGAAATAGATGGCAGCGTAGCTTTTGTCCCTCCCGCCAGGCCCAGCGTTAAAACCATATCCGTCGAATTTAAAAATGGAGGTTTGAGTTTTGAGGGCTTGCCTACCGGTATAGCGCAGGTAGCAGTATCTACCTCTTCTAACTTTAGCGGTGCTTCTTGGCAGGATATATCGCAAAAAGAGAATATACTAAATAGCTATAAAGATGCACAAAGGCTGTATATCAAATTCCGAGGCCGGGATGGAGGAGTCTCGGATGTGATCGTTTATAGTAAAAACGGCGGCACAGGCAATGGTTTGGGCAATTCTGTGGTCATAAATGAAGGGGATATCGTCAAAACTATTAATAATCCAGATGTATATATTATCAAATACAAAGGTGGTAAACAGTATAAGAGGTTAATCTTATCTCCCTCAGTGTTTAAATCCTATCAACATCTCAAGTGGGAAAATATCAAAGTTATTTCCCAAACTCAGTTGGATGGATATATTACTTCTAATCTGGTACAAGTGGCAGGAGATAAGAATCTTTATGAACTTTTCCCAAGCGGGGATACGGGGGAAAGAAAAGTGCTGGACATGAGCAAAGCTTATGATATCGATTCTGTATACGAAATAAATTCGGTAGATAGGAATAGCTACAAATTAGTTAAATAGGAAACCGTTATAACTTTAAAAGAACACGATCATTCGTGTTCTTTTAAATTAGATAATTTATTTCAGATAAATATTTTTCTCCTTCAAGCGGATCTTACTTTTCAGACATTCCAACAGCTCTCTTTTCTCCTGTTTTGTTCCTTCGAGCAGAATATATTTAGCATAATTCTTTATATTTACATCCGTTGCTTTTGTACTTGTTTCCTCGCCGCCTATTATATAGCTAAACTTCTGAAATCTCTCAATTTCCTTTTTGATTTTCTCCGTTGTCTTCAGTTTATCAATATCTACTTTATCAATAAGCTCGACCATCTGGTTTATTAGATCTTCCTCTCGGATGGCAGGCTCTTTGCAATTTCTATCTTTTCCACATGTGCAATGGTAATAGACATACCTATGGATATTGCCATTTTTTTGATGTTTGAATTTCTCTTCAGCGATTTTCCGGTGAAAGGATTAAGGAGGCGGTGGAAAAGATTATCGGGCGGGGATGATGAAAAAGCGGATATTGTTTTGGCGGTTATTCTTCTGGAGTAGCAGATTTCAACCTGCACTGCTGTCTGATATAAGATAAAATATATTATATGACATTGATTTAAAAAAAAGCGCGCGGGTTTAAACCCGCTACTCCAAGATGCAAGGATCCTTGCTTTTGAGCTATCTGAAAGCAGCTTCGGGTTGGGGCTGTTTTTTATTTCTGTGCTATGATTATATTAATAAATCATTATCAATACGCTTATGCAATCATATATCATCAGAAAATCTCTCGGGCTTCATAAAGAATATCAAGAAGTCGCAAGGGCAACCGTCGACGACGAGGGAAAGGTTTCATATGAGCTGATAATCGTTGACAATGATGTGGAGCGGGTGCTCGCGGAGGCGCAAAATGCGGGAGGTCTTTACTGTCGCGTTCCGTTTAGGAAGGAAAAAGACAGAGCGGTTATCATAGGGCAAAAAGAAATCTTCGTAAAGACGACAGATGCTGATTTCATGGAGGCTATCGAACTTAATCTTAAAGGGGGGCTTGTTGATAGGGATTAGAAGTTTTTATTTTGTGCACATTCTTATGATTAGTGCGGTTGTTTGCAGTAAGCGGTTTTAAATCGTTTTTTTAGGGTGCGATAAATAATTAATTGGTAGCAACTGAGGTGGCTCTTATAGTTTGGCTGGTCAACTTTGTCGGCGAACTCGATTTTTAGGGTGATTTGTGGTAAAATATAGATATAGCAGAACATTGTTATCATAAAAATCTAATTAATTATCTGAACTTATGCCACAAGAAAATGATTTGTTAAATGATCGGCTCGATAAAATATCTGAGGAGATTTCCTTTTTATCGAAAAAAGTTTCGTCTTTGGAACAACGAATGGATGAAGATGCAAAAGATGGAGCTATTAAGGCATCCGCTTATTTTGAATCAGTCCCTGTTTCATCGCCAGCGGCTACGGATAATCAGGATTATTTTTCGGGGGGAGAAGATTCGATTTTGAAAACCGAAAAGGAGTCGGAGGACAAAGTTTCGAAAGAGGAAGGGTTCGAGGCTGAAATCGGTTTGAAATGGTTGGGCAGAATCGGCATCTTTGCTCTGGTCTTGGGTGTGGCTTTCTTTTTGAAATATGCTTTTGAAAATGATTGGATTGGTGAGTCGGGTCGGGTCGCAATCGGATTATTTTTCGGCATCGTCTTGATTTATCTCGGCGATCATTTCCGTACGAAGTTTAGAGAATATGCTGCGACTTTGACGGGTGGCGGGATCGCCGTGCTATACTTGTCGGTTTATTCCAGTTTTGCATATTATGAGTTAATTGATCGATTCCCTGCTTTTATCGCCATGGCGATTATTACGGCACTTGGCGCAATTCTGGCGATTTATTATGAGCGGATCAGCCTGGCTCTCCTGTCTATTCTCGGTGGTTTTCTGACACCATTTTTACTGCCATCCGGAAGCAACAATCAGATCGAGCTTTTCGGTTATCTGACCATTTTGAATCTTGGCATTGTAGGAATATCCCATTATTGCGATTGGCGAAAGCTCAATTCATATAGCTTTATCGCGACCGTCCTCATTTTTCTTGTTTGGAGGGTCCAGTTCTATGACAATAGTCAATTGTTTTCAACGGAATCTTTTCTGACTATTTGGTTTATGATTTATGTAGCGGCTATTGTTTCGCATAATATCATCCAAAAGAAAAAATCGGACTTTTATGACCTGGTTTTCGTTTTTCTAAGCGCTGTGATTTATTTCGTTATCAGTTATAATCTGCTGGATGCGGATTATGGTGATTATATGGGATTTTTTGCGATTCTGATGGCTGCGATTTATTCTGTTCTTTTCTATTTGCACTATCGGGCCAACGCAGAAGATGGTCCTTTGTCAGCAGCTCTTTCCGGCGTTTCGATTCTTTTTCTTTCTCTCGCGGTATTGATCCAGTTTAATGGTATTTGGATCACTATCGCCTGGGCATTGGAGGCGGTGGCACTTGTGGGGATAGGTTTTTATTTAAAAAATGTCGCCATACGATATTTTGCTTGGATCCTCTCGCTTTTGGTCGTGCTCAGATTGATTGATATCGGCAGTTACGGACAGGGCTTGGTGACAGACTATACTTTAATTCTTAATGAGAGATTCTTGACTTCCCTGGTGGGTGTCGTGGTTTTTGCAATGATTTATCGTATATATGCTCAACATAGAGAATCAATCAAATTTGCGGAAATTAAGGCTATTCCGATAGCACTCTTTTTGATGAATTTTTTATTGCTATGGAATTTGAGCGCTGAAGCCGTATGTTATTTTGAATATAAGATAGAAACTCAATCCGTGAGGGAAATTTATCCGGTTTGCGAATATGAAACTGATTTTCGCGGCAGGCGAGTGGAGAGCCCCGGCTGTTCACAGGCGTACGAGGAATATTACAGTGCGCAAGCGAGTAATACTGAAATGGTCAAAAAGGTTCAGGGAACGAGAAATACGGTACTGACTATCCTTTGGGCATTTTACGCGATTATTCTCCTGGCTTTCGGAATGCTCCGCGCGAATCGTTTTCTGAGGCTGATGGGGATAGGCCTTCTGGGTATAGTAATCGCAAAACTTTTCTTGGTTGATTTATGGAACATGGGCGGCATCTATCGGATTATCTCTTCTGCTACTCTCGGAGTAATTCTGCTTTCAGCTTCCTTTGCATACAATAAATATAAAGAAAAAATAAAGGAAATAATTTAATATAAAAATATGAAAATCACAGCCTATTTTTGACACTATTTCTCTGGGCTAATGCCCTGGCCCTGGCTCCGAGCGTTTTTGCCAACGCTGCTGATGGCTGGGGATATAAGAATGCGCCTGCAAATGTTCAGACGGACATTGAGAGCTCGGTGATGAATATTACCAACTGGACACTGGGGATTATTTCGATGATTTGCGTTCTGGTGATACTTTACGGAATGGTATCGGGCGCCAAGACGATAACCTACGGTTTGATAGGTTTTGTAATCTGCGGTCTTGCCTATGCGATGGTAATTGTGGTGTCGAATGTGATTTTGCAGAATGGTAGCAGCGAGTTTGAAGTTTTGTAATTTTTTGGATAATAGGCATCCTGTCTATTTGCGGTGGATAGAATTTATCGTAAATCTCAGCGCAGACGAGATATTGGTTCGGATTGAAATAAAAATAATCGAGATTTTTTATGAATAAAAAAGTGCTCTTGGTGTTTATCTGAAATTGAGATTTTTTTCTGCTCTATTTTTTAGTACTATAATTACCGTTAATTTAGTGTACTAAGCGACGGTAGTGGGCTTAAATCCTTTGCAATTGGTTTTAGTAGGAACTTTACTTGAAAGTGTTTGTTTTATTTTTGAAATTCCTACGGGAGTGGTGGCTGATTTGCATAGTCGAAAAAAATCCGTAATCATCGGTGTTTTTTTAATCGGCCTCGGTTTTGTTTTTGAAGGAATTTTCGCGACTTTTCTCGGAGTGCTAATCGCGCAAATTATTTGGGGCATAGGCACTACTTTCGTCAGCGGCGCTCGAGAAGCTTGGATCGCTGACGAAGTAGGGGAATGCGAAGCTGGTAGGGCTTTTATGAAAGGTCAGAAGGTTAACCAGCTTGGAGCATTTTTGGGAATAATCTTGAGTATGTTTTTGGCAAATATAGACATTAGGTTGCCTATAATACTGGGTGGAATTTTATATGCTTCGTAGGCGTTTTACCTTTCTGCTTTTATGTCTGAAAATAATTTTAAGCCTACGCCTGTAGAGAAGAGAGAAAATTGGAGGGCGATGAAAAAGACTTTTTTGGATGGACTGAATATCATTAAAACCGACAAGGCGCTTTTGTCTATTGTCCTGATAGTGATGATTTTTGGTATGTTCAGCGAAGGCTTCGATCGGCTTTGGACTCCTTTTCTTATCGATAATTTTACTTTTCCCGTTCTTTGGAATCTCAAACCGGTTACTTGGTTTGGAATTATCAGCCTATTTGCAACCCTCATGGCAACATTGATGATTGAGTTTGTTGATCGAAAAACGGATATGGCCGATCAGAAATCTGTAATCAAAGCCCTCTTTTTAGTTAAGCTGTCTTTGATACTGATGGTTTTTGCTTTCGGCATGTCTGGCAATTTTGTTTGCGCATTTTTTGCCTATTGTTTCGCTTTTATGTTTAAAGAAAGTTTCGGGCCGCTTTCCGGTACGCTTATAAACCGAAGTCTTAAGCCGGAGGTGCGCGCCACGGTATTTTCTTTTTCCAGTCAGATGGATTCGCTCGGTCAGATTATGGTCGGTCCGCTCTTGGGATTGATTGCTATCGTAATCTCTATAAAGGCAGGCATTTTGGCCGCAGGATTAGTGCTTGTTCCGTCTCTATTTTTTTATATCTATTTATCAAAAACACACAGTCCCCATAAAGCTATAATTTAAAACTTCTTCAGTCGTTTACTCCTTTTTCTTCTATATATTAGCGTAATAAGTCTATTCTTTGAAAAACAACTTTACCTCTTGCCTAAAGTCAAATAACACGCTAAGATAAGACATATTCATAAGAAAGTAAAATCATTCATATGGCAAAAAGACGAACCGGAGTAGGGAAGCCGGTAAAATCCCATTCAAAGAAGACTGTAAAACGCTTGGAAGCAAAGAAAGTCATGCTCGAGGAAAAAGCGAAGAAAAGACCGAAAGCTAGATGCAAATAAGTTTTTTGCGTTCAATGAAACTTTGAGATAGAAACACCCCCTCTGTGATGGGTTGTTTTTTTGTGCGCGATAAAAGAAAAATCGCGTGGATTAGTAGACTTTATTCTGCGCCGCTATCTTACCAGATAAGAAGATATAAATTGTATTTTTGTACATTAAGACAATCGCATAGGTTAAAGCCCGCTGATACATTATTTTGTATCATTCCGCCGCCTTATTTTTTTGTCTAGAAATGGAAAATATAGTAAGATTAAATATAGCTAATCATTAAGCTTAAGATATGAAAGGATTCAACGCGAACATTGAGCAGGAAACTTTGCAGAACGGCAATTTCCGCAAAGTGCTCTATACCTCCAAGCACAGTCAACTGGTGCTTATGAGTCTCAAACCGGGAGAGGAAATCGGAATGGAGATTCACGAGGAGAACGATCAATTCTTTCGTTTTGAGCGGGGAGAGGGAAAGGTTTATATCGACGGCAACGAGTATGCTGTTTCTGACGGATCAGCGATTGTCGTTCCAGCAGGAGCAGAGCATAATGTGGTGAATGTTTCTGAATCGGAGGATCTCAAGCTCTATACCATCTATTCCCCAGCACACCACAAGGATGGAATCGTGCGTGTGACCAAAGCGGAGGCTGAGGCCAACGAGGCGGAATTCGATGGCGTGACTACAGAATAGGAAGCAAAGACTTTTTCTCGAAAAAACAGCTCTTTATGTAGGAGCTGTTTTTTCTTGTTTTGATAATGCTGTATAATAAATGTATAATTTTGAAACTTATGCCAAGATTAACTTAATTTATTCCATAATTTCATCAAGTGTGTTTTGTATTTTTCCCTCTCCTATGGGGGGTAGTGCGAGGGGTGTGATTCGATAATCTCATATGTTGCAAATCGAGTTAATTTAATATTATAAAAAAATATGTCGGAGGTGGACATCGGTTATGATGGGGAAATAATTCCCAAAGAAGAAAAAGTTTTTGATTTCGGAAAGTTGTTCGTCTTGGCGGTTTTTTCAGTATATTTCTTGAGTATTCTTTCTAACTATTCCGGCTGGTGTTTTATCGATGGGATGAATATCTGGGTCCATGAGGCGGGGCATTTTCTTTTTGCTTTTTTTGGCAGTAGATTTCTGACGATTGCCGGCGGGACGATTATGCAGCTATTGATGCCAGCGTTATTTGTGGCATATTTCTATCTGAGCGGTCAGAGATTTTCTGCCGCGCTTACGACTTTTTGGCTGGGAGAAAATTTTTTCAATATTTCTATCTATATGACAGATGCGGTCGTATTGGAGTTGCCGCTTCTCGGAGGAGGGGGGAGCGAGAGTCACGACTGGCTCAATATGTTCTCGATGCTCGGGATTCTTGATCGTACGGAAACGATTGCCGCTGCAACTCGCTTGTTAGGTGTAGCGATAATCTTGTTTGCAATCGGGTGGGGGACAATGCTTAGTCGTAAGAGCAAGACGGGAGTTTAAAATTTAATATTTATCATTTTTGGTTATTAAAAGAATCTTTTGACATAGATGTTAGAATAATATAACATACAAATATGTTAATTAATTCTAACAAAAATATATATGACATTAAAGGAGTACCAGAAAATTCGATGGGTGTTTGTAGTGGTGACGGCAATTATTTTTAGTCAGGCATCCTATTATAAAAACTATTTTGTTCCCATTGCCGTTCTTCTTGTTGCTTCACTTATCCATTTATATCTGCGCCGACAAGTTAAAGATATCTTGGCTGACGAACGAGATTATGCTCTCGGAGGTAAGGCGGCTCTTTGGTCGATTCAGATATATTCTTGGTTTACAGTCATCATGATGTTTATTTTTTATACCCTGCGCGATACGAATCCTGCCTATGAACCAATCGGCATGATGCTCGCTTTTTCGACTTGTATTTTAATGTTCACCTATGCGTTGATTTTCAGATATTATAATCGCGTGAAATTCAGCTACAAAAAACTGATATATTCTGTTTTAATCTTGGCAGTATTTTTGGGAATGTTTGTCTCTGCCGCTCGTTTGCTTTCTGGCGAAGATGACTGGATCTGTGACAATGGACAATGGGTGCAACACGGTCATCCGGATTTTCCCGCACCGGATATTAAATGCGAATAAAATAAAAATATGAAAAACAGAATCAAAGAATTCCGTAATAGATTGAAGATGACACAAGAAGATTTGGCAAATAGCGCTAAGGTGCGGCGGGAAACCATCGTTTTTTTGGAACAAGGAAAGTACAATCCTTCTCTTCAGCTTGCTCACGATGTTGCGCTCGCACTCGGAAGCACTGTTGATGAGATTTTTATTTTTGAAGATAGATGATGTGTCTGTTTGTCTGTTCATCGCTTAAGGTGTATGCTTAAGAAATGGAGGGGTTATGTGGTATTGAAAGAGATTGAACTGCGGAAAAGAAAACTTTGTTTGCATATAGTGAATTACGGTGTAGAGGAAGTCAGAGAAGTGGGGTGTAATAAGAGAAGTCTGCTTAAGCTTCCTGTTATAACGGGAGAAACTATTGCAGAAATCTCATCACGCTTGCAGCCTGCCTTCTTCAGGCCCATAGACACGATAGAGCTGGATGGCATAGGGAAATTGATTATAACGCATGAAATCGTGAACGGAGAACACCTGACCAATGGTCCTTATTTTTTGATGGACGGCTGAAAAAAATACGGACAAAAATCGACCGCTCTTAAACACTAAGGGCGGTTTATTTTTTGACCTGAAAGGACGAATGTGGGAGAATAAAAATAAATAAAGCGACTTTAACAGATATTAAATTTTTTATGATTATTCTCCTCGGCAGTGAGAGTGGGCAGAAAATAAAAATTCTCCGAGAGGCTCTTGAAAATTTGATCGGTTCGGAATTTGAGATTGTTCCGATAAAGGTAGATTCTGGCATAACAGGCCAACCTCTTGACTTTGAAACGACGGTGCAAGGTTCTGAAAATCGCGCTCGGGGAGCGGCGCGGATATATGGCCGTGATTTTGATTTCAGTTTTGGAATGGAGGCGGGACTGGAACTGAAAAATGGCGTCTATGATCTTGTATGTTCGGTAGCGGTTATTCGTTCGAATGGTAGTTTGGAATTCGGACGAGGTGGCAATGTCCCGCTTCCGAAAGAAGTTAGCGATCGTGTCGTATCCGGAGCGTATGTGAGTGACATTATAAGAGAGTACCGCGATAGGCCGGAATTGGATGTGAAAGAGAAAACTGCCGTAGAAGATTTTATAAACCGCAGAAGAGTTTTTATTTCAGCGATTAATGATGCCTGGAAAAATTTTAGCACGGATTTTTAATAAATAATCAAAAAGTATGCAGCAGGAGCATATTGAACGAGAGATAAAAATCAAGATAGAGGATCCTAAGCAGCTCATTTCCAAACTCAAAGAGAAGGGTGCGGAATTTGTTGGCAAGGCGTTTCAGAAAACGACCCGTTTTGATGATCACAGTTCCAGTTTGGATCAGCGAGGAATTTTTCTTAGGACTCGGTCGGGATTTTCCAACACTGTAACTGTCAAAAGAAGGATAAATGGCAGAGGAATCGTTTCTGAGCGTGAGGAATACGAAGCCGAAGTTGAAGATATTGAGGTTTTTCGCAGGATGTTTGTGACTCTAGGATTTGACTGGGAGCGAATCATGGAAAAATATAGGCTGGATTTCAAGATCAACGAAACTGTCGTCTCGGTGGACGAGCTTTCTATCGGTTTTTTTATGGAGATAGAAGGGGAGGAATCCAAAATACTTGAAACGGTGGCGCTTTTGGGCCTGGATATGCGTAAGAAATTCTTGGGTTCCTATTGGGATATCTTTTATGAGGAGACGGGAAAGACAGGCGGTCGAGGAGAGAACATCAATTTTGATGAGGGGTATGAACCTGTATTATATGGGATTGTTGAAGATTTATCTATATGAAAGAAATAATGCGAAAGGACAGGTAGGGTTTTTGTCCTACAGTATTTGTTCTTAAAAATTTAGGTGGTATTATCTATAAGCAGCGGCTTCGAATTGGCTTAAATGATTATTCGTTGATTGTGTAGGAAAAAGAGCTTATCTTTAAATAAAATTTTAATTAATAAATCAAACGGTGCTTTTCAAGCAGAGAAGCATCAGGTAGATGAATATTTTTCTCCTGCGCATCGGAATTTCCTTGATATTCGCCCCGTGGAAGAGTGGTTGCGTTTGAGGGATGCTGACGGCAAGTATTCTATAAATTATAAAAATTGGCATTTTGAGCAAGACGGAAAAAGTCATTATTGCGATAAGATTGAAACCAAAGTAGAAAATATTAATCAAATGAAAAATATTTTTTCAGCCCTTGATTTTGAATCAATGGTGATAGTTGATAAACTAAGAAAGATTTATAATTATAAAGATTATGAGGTCGCGATTGATTCGGTTAAGAATTTGGGGGATTTTATAGAAGTTGAATATATCGGAACAGACGAAAAAATTAGTCCTGCGAAGGTGGCCGGGGAAATGGTTGATTTTCTGAAAGAAGCTGGTTGTGAAAATATAATGAAAAATTATGTTGGCTATCCTTTTCTTTTGCTTTTTCCAGAGGAAGCAAAATATGAGGAGCAATAGTAGCTGGCTAGAAAAATGTTTTTTTGTTATGCATCAGGAAAAATAATAATGATTTTCTGTAAGTAGTTTATCATTCATATGAAGTAGTTCTGGGGCTATCTCAATCTTTGTTTGTAGTGTCCTATCCCAGATGTTATTATATAAACAGTTAAAAATTAACCAAACCATTATGAAGCGGCAAGATGCTACGATCTTGGAGGGGGAACGGTCTCATGTTATCAAGTTCTTTTTATCAATCTGTCTGAGCTTCTACGCCACATGCGCTTTAGCTTCGACTATCAATGCTGCCTGGGGGCCTTCGGAGGACCCGACGCTTTTGATTTCCCATACTGTGCCTTATGGTTATAATGCCCGATATGAGGAAACATTTTCTTCTGATGCTAAGAAGGATGCTGGTGAAACTACGCTGAATTGGGATACTGATTATGGATCTCTGCAGCTTGACCGTTCAGAGGAAAAGGCAGCTTGTTCTTATGACACGAGCGACCTTTCTTCTTACCTTTCCAATTTCACTGGTCCGGTTAAAGGGTTCGCAAATGGCAATAATGCACCGATCTTTTATGGCGACGGGAGCTCCTTAAACTGGATTCTGCCAGTTAATGATTCTAGATTTGATGATTTCGGTCCTCGAATCGTTGGGTTTTCTACCGCTGATATCACGGCGGTTGGATGGGGGATTCGTGGCGATGTTATGGCATATATGGAAACGATAGATCAGGATGAATCTGCAGAAGAGTTTGATATTGGCGATGAAAATAACCATTATTATATATTGGTGGCGGGAAATGATTCACGAGGAGTCCGGCTGAACAAGATAAAAATTTTTTCCATTAGTAATATCGGGGAAGGGACTGTCACCGAAACTGATAATCTCTCTTCGGAACTTTCCTTATTGGGATTTGCTGCCGTTAATGATATCGCCTGTTCTGACAAAGGCACTTGTCTTATAGCCGGTCCGGCAGGCAAACTGGTAGAATACGATGGAAATAGTTTCACTGACTTGAGTGGTGAGCTTGATCTTGATGCGGATAACATTCAGGTTGGTTTTGTCTCAGATACTTTTTTGGTTATGGGAAGCGAGTACTCTTCTTCAAAATATATCGGCAAGGTCTATGAATATGACGGTTCCGACTTTACGAAAGTATCGACCGATTCGCTCTTTACTTCTTATAAGACCGATGGATATTTTGGCATGTCAGCAGATTCTTCCGGCAGATGGCTGATAATTTATAGCGGCGATAGTATCAAGGCTTATATCTATGACGGTGATGATTTTGATAATGTATCCTCTGAAATCAAGCAGTTCTATTATGTCGGTGATTTTATTCCGAACATTCATAATGCTCGCAGTGTGTGGTATGTCACCAACAAGAAGTCAGCTGGGGCGGTTGTCCGGTTCGACGGAGAAGAAGCTGTTGATATAAAAGATTCTCTGGGTGTCGATGCTCCTATATATGCTGTTGGTTCGATAGGTACTGACTTTGGTTTTATTATTGCCGGTGGTAAGGCGGGAAGTCCTGAACTTCATGCTGCTGTCGAGGTGAATATTTCTTCAGCATATCCTTATAAACTCAGCGGTGTAGCAAAATCACTCAAGACGAGTAGTGTTTCGCAGGATATAGAAAGCGCCACATTGGAAGCCGTTTCCTACATTCCTGTCGGCACTTCTGTCACCTATTATTTATCTTCTGACGGTGGCAGTCACTGGAAAGAAGCCGTTCCTGGTGAGGAAGTCGAATTCGATTATGCGGGAAATGATTTGAGGTGGAAAATAGATATGAAAACGAACGATTCTTTGGTGAGTCCGAAAGTTTATAGTCTTAGCGTGAGTTTTAGCTTAGAAGGATATACCGTGACAGATGATTTTGATGATGGATATTTGGTAAAAGACGAGTCTACCTCCAAGGTATATATCATTATGGGAAACAGGAAGCGATGGATCGTTTCTACTGAAGAATTCTCTGTTATGGGTTATGATTGGTCTGATATTAAGACAGTCAATCGTTCTCTTTTAAGCAATATTGCAGAGGTAAGGCTAGTCAGGGCCGTGGGGACCGATTCGATATATTACATTACCAATCTGGGAATGAAACGGTTGATATTGAATAGTGAAGTTTTTAATTCCTACGGCAATAAATACGAAGATGTCGTGGATGTTGACCAGAAGATCGTTAATCTTTACCCTGAAGTTGAATTCATAAAAGACGCGAACGGAAAAATCTACCGCATCTCAAACGGCGAGAAAAAGTGGATATCCTCGCCGGAAGAATTTGCTGCCGCTGGCGGTGACTGGTCAGAGGTAGCTCCGGTAAATGATACTGAGCTGGCAGCATATGAAGAAGTTGGTACGACATTTTCTTCCCATATCGTTGATGGGGATATAGTGCGGGCTGTTGGCAATCCTGATGTTTATATCATAAAAATCGTGGGGAATAAAAAATTCAGGCGCTTAGTCCTGACACCGAAGGTGTTCGACAGTTACGGGCATCTTAAATGGGAGAATATCAAGGAAGTTTCCGCGGCAACCCTGGGTGAATTTACGGATTCTGCGCTAGTGACTACCTGCTCCCCCTCTGCGCGAGGAAGCTTTTGTGAGGCATATCAGCTTCAAGCTTCCGGTGATTCTGGAACTAAAAAAATGATCGGTTATTGCAGCTCTGATCGTATCTCTTTCGATCTTGATTCGATTTATACTGTTAATCGGACCGATTTTGATTCTTACCAGACTACATATTAAATGATCAGTCTTGTCTTGAAAGAAAGAGGGCCCTTCTGGGGACCTTTTTCGATTTCTGGTAATGTCTGGCGATAGCTGTTAATATAGTGGTATATAAGTTGTCTATAATTAATGAGTATTATGGAAACATTCTTAAAAGTTCAAAATTTGGTCAAGGAATATAAGAACGGATTTCGCGCCGTTGATGATGTCAGTTTTGAGGTGGGCGCCGGGGAGATCTTCGGGCTTTTGGGTCCGAATGGAGCAGGCAAGACGACGATTATTCGTGCCATATCCACGATACTCTCTTTTACTAATGGAAAAATCGAGGTATTAGGCAAGGATAATCTTCGGTATGCGGAGGAAGTCCGAAGCAATATCGGTGTTTTGACGACTGATATCGGGGCCTATGAAAGATTTACCGGTAAAGAAAATCTCCAGTATTTTGGTGAACTCTATGGACTGTCTTCCTCCGATCTTGATAAAAGGATCAAGGAATTGACGGAGCTTCTGGATATGGGTGGTTTTATAGACAAGAAAGCGGCAAAATATTCTACCGGTATGAAGCAGCGCCTTGCGATTGCGCGCAGCGTTATCCATGACCCCAAGGTGATTATTTTCGATGAGCCGACCTCTGGATTGGATGTGTTGTCTTCGCAAACAGTACGCGATTTTATGTCGCATGCCAGGGAGTCTGGCCGCGCAGTCATTTTTTCGACACACCAGATGTATGATGCGGAGAAATTATGCGACCGGGTAATCATCATCCATAAGGGCAAAGAGATTGCTTATGACAGTGTGGAAAATCTTAAGACCCAAACCGGTGAGCGTGATCTGGAGGATGTATTTTTGAAGCTGGTGAAGGGCGAAGGGGTTTAGCCTCCTGTGCCAATTTTTTTGTGGTGAAGGACGCTCCTCGATATTTTTGTATAAAAAAATAATCAAGATTATTTAAAAATATGAATTCAAAGCACATACTCACTATTTGGAAAAAAGAATTACGAGATACGGTGCGTGACCGACGCACACTAGTTTCGATGATTTTAGTTCCCATGCTACTTATGCCGGTCATCATGCTTGGTATGTTCAAGTTCATGTCCGAACAAGCCGCCAAGCAGCAGACACAGATTGCCAAAATATCAATCGTGGGAGGGGACTATGCTCCTCAACTGGCCGAAGCTATCAAGTCTCGCGAGGGTGTAGAAATTGCGGAAGTCGATGTGCAAAATTATAAACAGTCGGTAGCAGAAGGACGGATTGATGCTGCGGTGGTGATACCGGAAGATTTTCAAGATAGGATTGCCGGAGAAAAAGCGGTGAATTTGGAGTTGGTAAGCAAATCAACCAATGCAAACGCTGCCAACGCGTTTGCCGCCGTCTCTTTTGTGGTGGCAGATTTTAATGCAGGTTTGTTGGAAGGCAGATTTACTGCAAGAGATATCAATGCTGACATCCTTTCTGGTGTCACGATTGTGCCGGAAGATTTGGCGACGGAGCAGGAAGTCGGAGGTTTTGTCTTGGCAATGCTTCTCCCTCTCTTGATAGTCATGTGGTCTATCGTGGGCGGACAATATACGGCGATAGATGTTTCTGCCGGGGAGAAGGAACGAAAAACCCTAGAGGCCCTTTTGCTTACTCCGGTGAAAAGAATAGATGTTGTTTTCGGTAAATTTTTGGCAGTGAGCACAGTAGCCATTATTTCTGTTGTGACCGCTATCGGTAGTTTGTATTTTTCTTTTTCTTATGCCGGCGATTTGGGCATTCCGATGGAGGAAGGCAACGGTCTTTCGATGGGAGGGGCTGGTGGTTCCGGCTTAGGCTTCTCAATCGAGCCTCAAGTAGCACTTTTGCTTTTCATCGTCAGTCTTTTTCTTGTATTGATGTTTTCCGCTGTGATTCTTTCTATCTCCATATATGCCAAGAGTTTCAAGGAAGCTCAGAGTTACATAGGTCCGGCTTATATAGTCGTGATTTTGCCGGTCGCTTTAGTAAATTCAGTCCCAGGATTCGAACCTGTATTTTGGATGTTCGCTTTGCCGGCGGTAAATGCTGTGTTGCTTTTTAAGGAGCTTTTTATGGGAGCCTATGACTGGGGGCACATTTCTCTCACGCTGTTCTCGCTCATAATTTATTCCATCATTGCCATCCTTATCGCCGCCAAAACATATTCCAAGGAAAGTGTGCTTTTTGGAGATTAGCAGCTCTCATCTCTTGATATAGTTATAGTGCACAAGTTTGGCTCTGGTAAAAAATGTGTGAGGTCATCGCTTCTTTTGTGGAAAATTATTTGGCATAATCCGGCAATAACTGATAGAATGAAAGTAGCATGGGGCAATCGGCGTACATAAAAAATAATTTAAAAATATGGCAGAAGAAACAAAAAAATTCTTTCGTTCTCGGAAGGACCGGATTATTTTCGGTGTCTGTGGCGGGCTGGGGAAATATTTTAATATCGACCCTATCCTCTTTCGGCTATTTTTTGTCCTGCTTCTTTTTACGGACGGGGCAGGTATCCCGCTCTATATCATAATGACCGTTATTACTCCGCTTGAACCGGGGGAGCCTGATAGTGCCGATAAGAATAAAGATTTTAAAGCAGAGGTGGATGAATTGGCAGCGAAGATCGATAAGAAAGCCAAGGAGCTTTCAAGTGAAATGGGGGAAAAAGATGAAGATAGGGGCGCACAGGGATACAGAGAAATCTTGGGTATAATCATCATCATTTTCGGTCTATTTTTTATGATGCGCACAATTTTTCCTATGATGTGGCTTACAAATGATATTCTTGGTCCGATGGCGATTATCGCTATCGGAATCCTGATTGCCTTCAAAAAATAGATAGTTTAGATTGTATGGAAGCGTAAAGGGTTTTTCCGGGTTGCAAAAATTTGGTGTCGATAGGGAGACTTGTTTTTTGCGTCATTTTCTGCTATTTTAGGTATGTTCTTTCGTTATATGATCCGAGTATTTTTAAGGACTATTTTATCAGATATTAATAATTTTTATGAAGCAAAATCAAAAAATCGTAGTTTCTTCTATATTGTTTCTGTTAATTATGTTTTTTGGCGCCAGCACTGTTTATAAAGAGGAAAAACAAGCGGTGGCGGGTGTTTCTGGGTCGGTAAAAGAGGATAGTGATATCATCCTATTTTATGGCGTCACTTGTCCGCATTGCAAGAATGTAGAGGCTTATCTCGAAGAGAACGGTGTGGCAGAGAGAGTGGATTTTGCAATGAAGGAAGTATATCTGGACAAAGGCAATGCAGCGCTGCTTGCAGAGAAGGCTAAGGCTTGCGGTAGAACTGGATCCATCGGAGTACCTTTTCTTTGGAATGATGGAGAATGTATTTCCGGAGATACCAAAATCATAGAATTTTTTAAGAATAGAATAAGTGAAGAATAAGAATATGAAAAGATTTAATATTTTTGCCGTGCTATTTACGATTTTTGGAATTTCAGCGGCGCAAAGTGCGCTGGCGGTCTGCCCTGTTTGTACGGTAGTAGTTTCAAGCGGAATCGGGCTTTCTAGATATTTGGGAATCGATGATAGTATAACCGGGCTTTGGATCGGCGGGCTGACAGTTTCGATGATTATCTGGACGATGGATTGGATGGGGAGAAAGAAAATATCTTTTCGCGGAGATAAAATCGTGGTAGTGCTCGGATATTATCTTTTAATCCTTCTGCCTCTCTATTACACTAAGCTTAGTGCTAATTTTTTCGACACTATCTGCTCCTGTGCCAGTGATCGGCTCTTTGTCAGTACTGTAATCGGCAGTTTCGGTTTTTGGGCCGGCGCAGAGTGGTATAATATTTTGAAAGAAAAAAATGGCGGGCACGCATATTTCCCTTTCCAGAAAGTGGTTATGCCGCTTATCCCGCTTGTTGTTTCTAGTATAATATTCTATATCTTAACAAAATAATTTGATAAAAATATGAGTGAGGAGACAAAAACGGGAGGGGATACTATCAAGAATCTGAACGAATTCATCCAGAAAGTGGACGACATGAAGAAGCAGAATAAGAAAGACCTTTCCTCCGATCAGGATTTGAGTATCGCTATCATGAACCTCATCTCTATCGAGGAACATTTTTTCTTCACCGGTGCCAAGCTAGGCAAGACGGAATATTATGATATGATCATCGAAGTTCGTGAGATGCGCAAGGAGCTTCTTCAGAAAATCGTCAAAGATCCCGAGGGGGAAGTCTGGTGCATTTCTAAACATTTACTTTCTGCTTCGGAAAGATTGATGGAAGTTGGGACCAAGCAGCTCGGGATGGGGCGCAAGGAAGAAGCTTACAATATGTTTGATAAATCTTTCAGTCTCTATTCTCTTTTTTGGGGGCTCAATATGAATCTTATCAGTACGGACAATATCAAGAAAATAGATGATGACGCTTTGGATAAGCACGATACAGAGAAGACACTCGCTGTTATCGGCAAAAAGGATCAAGAGAGCAAGGGTTTTGTGGGCGGACTCAAAGATTTGGTTCGTAAGGCGATTGATTGTTGCATAGAGTAGGAAGACAGGACCGTCGTCATGGCGGTCTTTAAAAATATAATTTAGAAATATGGAGAGAAAATTTCTGAAGAAAATCACCCTGCTATGGATTGCTCTTTCGTTTCTGGCGGTCATCAACGGCACCGCGCGTATTTTTATCTATCAGCCGATTGTGGGGGATCTGCTCGCGCATCAGATCAGCACTTTAATTTTTATCGCTGTAATCTTTGCCGTTGTTTTCCTGCTTTTAAAAAGAGAGGAAAAGCTTCCGGACAAGAAAGACCTTCTTTCCGCGGGAGCCTATTGGCTTTGCTGGACAGTCACCTTTGAATTCATCTTCGGGCATTTTGTTTTCGGTAATTCCTGGGAAAAACTTTTTGCGGACTATAATATTTTTGCCGGAAGGATTTGGGTGTTGGTTTTGCTTACTACTTTTGCTGCGCCTTATCTGATAGGAAAACATTTAGAAAGAAATAAAAATCAATCATGATCAGTAAAAGAAAGTTCTATATCATTCTTGTCGTCTTTCTGGGCGCGCTTGTGGGCGATATCGTATATGATGCGATGGAAATTTCTTATTTGGATGCCGTATTCTCGCAAAGCGGCGGGTGGTATGTCTTTTTTGGAGAAAAATTTTTTACTTTGCGGCCTCTAGCGGAAATAATCTTTGATTTGGCGGGTGCGTTTCTGGGCTATCATGCCGGAAAAATTTGGTGGCGGATTATTTATGTGGAAGATCGGCGTCGTAAGAGTTATAAACAAGACTGGTGATAATCAATTTTTTTAATTGATCATTAAAACAAAAATATGAAAAAGAATTATTTTTCCATTCCGCTTATCACGATTATCGTGGCGGTGACAGGAAGTTACTTCACCGCGCAAGGCATGGGCTGGTATGATGGACTGATCCTTCCTGAGATAGCTCCCGGCGGGGGATTTATCGGTGCTGTTTGGACGGTTATTTTTTTCTTTTCTACTCTTTCGGCGCTTCTTTTCTATAACGCGCCGCGCAAAAAACTTTTCAGTATTATCGTAATCCTCTTCATCGCCAATGCGATATTTAATGTCCTGTGGAGTTTTCTTTTTTTCACGCTTCATCTCTTTTGGCAGGCGATCGTAGAAATGATAATACTAAATGTCTTGAATTTACTTCTCATAAAATTCCTCTGGAATTATAAAAGATTAAGTGCCCTCCTGCTCGTGCCATATTTTGTCTGGGTATGTTTCGCAACCTATCTGGCATATCTGATTGCTGTGGGGAATATGTAAAGTATCTTTAACGCAAGTGGATTGAAAAAAGTTGAAATAGATAATAGAAGACTATATTGTAAAGACAAAATAATTGCGAAACACATATCTGTGGATAACCTTTAATACCTCAAATATTTTGGCTAAAAAAAGGGAACTTGACGGGGTGTTGACATTATTTCTATAAGGAGTATTATATAGACATAAGGAACAAATATTACTGGGGATTGGTTGGGGGTTGGTTAGCGGTACGGATTCATCCATATCGGTAACAAACCCCAAACCAAAAAAAACAAAACCCTAAAAAAAGTAACTATGTTCCTTTTATCTTGTCTAAAATCTTTTTATATATTTAAAAACAGATCTTCACGGATGTGTTTTTTCGTTTTTTGCTTGCAATTATAAATATCATTTAGATTCAACTTTTCCGTTTTTGATGGTATAATTATTCCATAATAGTTTTTTAATGTTGGAAAATGTCAGATGCAAAAAGGAAGGTGTCTTCGCAATTAATAAAAAGACTCGGTAACTCTAGTTTTATTTTTGTCATAGTGTTTTTTATTTTATTCATTTTTCTTCCCGCCGTGTATATCCTCGGCTATCTGGGCGATCCGGCGGCCCTGATGGACCCTGTGATTTTTAGGGCGCTTTTTTATTCGCTCTCTATCGGCCTTATCGTTACATTGTTCAACCTGCTTCTGGGCGTACCTCTTGCTTGGATGATTGTGCGCAGTAAGAACGGTTTTCTGAAATGGCTGGACAACCTTATTGATCTTTCTTTGGTTATGCCGACGGCAGCTCTGGGGTTTTCCGTCTATTTTTATTATGGTACCACTTGGGGGATTTCGGGATTGCTCGGTCTTGATGACGGATTGATCAGCAAAGGTCCGTTAATGATAATACTTCTTCATATCGTTTTCACTCTCCCTTATATGGTGCGCAGTGTTTCAGCGGCAATCTTGCAGCTGGACATAACACTAGAGGAAGCGGCGGACAGCTTGGGAGCAAATCCATTCACTTTTTTTCGTACGATTGCTCTTCCTCTCTGTCGGCAGGGCGTGGTTAACGGTTCCATCCTTTCTTTTACTCGCAGTCTTTCTGAGACAGGGGCGACCATGATGGTGGCGGGGGCCTTTGCTACGGCTCCGGTCCTGGTAGTTTCACTCAAAGATGGGGGAGATCTTCCGGCGGCGGCAGGACTGAGTGTCATTCTCATCCTTGTCGCTCTTTTCATTTTGATTTGCGCGCGCGCCAAATTCGGCAAGAAAGTTTTTTCTGTGCCGATTGTTTATCCGCGTTTTGAAAAGAGGTTGTCTGAATTCTATTCGGCAAGGAATCTGATCGTTATAATTTTTTATACATTTTTTATTTTCCTCCCGACTATCTATCTGGTTCTGTATTATCTTTTTAATTTTCAACCGGTGGACTTTGGTATAATTTTAAGGAGCCTTTTGATTTCTCTCGGCATCGCCGCCACGGTCACTTTCTTGGGCGCGCTTTTCGCCTTGCCTTTTTCTTATCTCATTGCCCGTAACCGTTTTGGAATCGGATATTTTATGGAAAGTCTCAACGAAGTCATCTTGATAGTGCCGACCAGTGCGCTGGGACTTTCTATCGCGCTTTTTTGGGGGAACTTTTCTGATATGACAATACTTATCCTTATTCTGGCCCATCTATGTTTCACCTTTCCACTTTTCGTGAAACCGCTCGTTACTGCTTTCGGCGATATTTCTTTTGACCAAGAAGAGGCCGCCAACTCTTTGGGTGCGGGTCCGGTTATGATTTTCAAAACTGTGCTTTTGCCGCAGATCAAGCCCGCGCTCATCACGGGAGCAATCATGGCTTTTATGCGCAGTATCTCCGAAACCGGAGCCACACTGGCGGTAAGTCGCGAGATAAAAACCATTTCTGTACTTATCGTCGAACTTTTTGAAGAAGAGAATTTTTCCGAAGCGGTGCTTGCTTGCGTTATCCTGTTCGCTTTTTCGCTGATTTTCCTTTTCTTGTTAAAGAGATTCCAGAACGGGAAAGTCTATTATAAATAAAAAATCATAAGAACGAAAAAATATGCCGGAAATCGAAATTAAAAAATTGAAGAAAATATACAAGTCCGCCGACAAGGAAGTTACGGCGCTGGATGATGTGAATTTGAAAATCAAGTCGGGCGCATATAATACGCTGCTCGGTCCATCCGGATGTGGCAAGACGACACTTTTGCGTTCCATTGCCGGGCTTTTGACGCCCACTTCAGGCGAGATTTTGTTTGACGGCAAAAATGTAGAGAATCTTCCCGTGCAGGACAGGCATATCGGTTTCGTATTCCAGCACTTTGCAATTTTTCCGCATCTTAATGTCTGGGACAATGTTGCCTATGGTCCGATCATCCAGGGATGGACGGATGGGGACATTGAGAAGTCGGTGAAGAGCAATCTCAAGAGAGTCGGACTTTCAGACCGTCCGCACGCGATGCCGGGCGAACTTTCCGGAGGAATGAGACAGCGGCTGGGACTGGCGCGCGCCCTTTCCACCAACTCAAAGATTTTGCTTTTGGACGAGCCGCTCTCCGCGCTCGACGCTAAGATCGGGGAATTCCTGCGTTATGAGCTTCGCCGCATCGCCAAAAAACATCACATCACCGCCATCCATGTCACGCACAATCAGGAAGAGGCGATGACGATTTCCGACAATATCATCTTGATGAAGCACGGCAGAATCATCCAGACCGGTTCGCCGGAGGAAATCTATGAAAAACCGAATTCGATTTTTGCTGCCAACTTTATCGGTAAGTGTAACTTCTTCTCGGGTCGCCGTACTTCGGCGCACAAAATCGAATGTGGCGATAAGAAAATCACAGTCGATGACGGTAGCGATTTTAAAGATGTCGTGGTCGGGATTCGTCCGGAGAAGATTCACCTCGAGAACGAATCAAAGGAAAATCTTTTTTCAGGCACGATTGAACTGGTCAACTTTATGGGGCATTTTTATGAATATCAGATCCGCAGCGGCAAAGATTCGGTTTGGGCATATAA
>JAQUYG010000016.1 GCA_028691985.1 Minisyncoccota bacterium | reverse complement strand
CCCTATGGGAGATACGGGAACCAAAAGGATGATAGCCACCTACAATAATGGAACTCTCCATCTTAACCGAGATGAAACGACCATCGATATGGACAGCATCTATGAGATAAATGCTACAGACAAAGACAGCTATATCTTGGAGTAGCAGAATCTGCGGGAGCTGGTCTCCAGACCGGTTCCTTTTGGTTCGATTTCAGGATGGAAAAGTTTCTGGATGCTTAGGGGCTAGGACTCTTTGCTATTTATGATGTTCAATAAAAAAAAACAAGGCGCGCAGCCTTGTCTTTTTTTATCCTGATATTTTTTCTACTTTGAAGTATAAGGTAATAGTCCCATAAATCTTGCTATCTTGATTGCATTGGCAATCTGTCTTTGGTGCTTGGTGCAAGCTCCAGTTCTTTTTGGGGCCATGATCTTGGCTCTTTGGTTGATGAACCTTCGGAGGGTCTGTGGATCTTTGTAGTCCACTTTCCGTTCTCTCTCTATACAGAAAAGGCAGTGTTTCTCCTGAACTGCGTTTTTCTTGCTATTATTGTTATTGTTCATAATAAAAATAAATTATTTTTTAAAAAGGAATGTCTTCAATTCTGATTTCTTCTTCATCATTTCCGCTGGCAGCCGGTTCTGGCCTGGAGCTCTGTGTGGTAGCGCTAGATTCTTCTTTCTTAGGGCCTGAATAGTCAGAGGAAGATCCTCCTTTGCTTTTTGCTCCCATTTGCATATTTTCGGCGATGATTTCGGTTCTAGACCTTTTGATTCCATCTTGCCCGTCCCAAGTGCGAGTTTCCATCCTGCCTTCAAACATAACTTCCTGTCCCTTTGTGAGGTACTGCCCGCATATTTCAGCGAGTTTTCCCCAGGCGACTATGTTATGGAATTCTGTTTTTTCCTGCTTCTCTCCTGAGTTGCTGTTCCAGACACGATTTGTGGCAACACTGAGCGATGCGACAGATTGCCCGTTGGGAGTAGTCCTGATCTCCGGGTCTTTAGTTACCCTCCCGATGACGATGGCCTTGTTGAAATTCATAGTTTTGATTTTAGTTTGTAAAATTTATAGGCTAAATTATACAATCGTGTCTTCTAGGATTTCGTCAAGCTTGTCTTCAAGTTCTTCCAACTTTATCTTACTCTTCTTGCTGGCAGTCTTTTTCTCTTCTTCCTTTTTTGGCTCTACCTTTTCTTCTGCAGCAATCTCTTTTTGGATATCTTCCTTTTCTTTCTCACTCTCAGTCTTTTTCTCGTTCTTGGTTTCTATTGCTTCTTTTTTCTCTTCTTCCTTTTTTGGCTCTACCTTTTCTTCTGCAGCAATCTCTTTTTGGATATCTTCCTTTTCTTTCTCACTCTCAGTCTTTTTCTCGCCTGCCTTTATTTCTTCTCGGGCTGCTTTCCCTTTGTTGCTCTCGGCTTCTTCCTTGTCCTGTTCAGCTTTCTTTCTTGCAAATAGTGTTTGCAGTCTTTCCAGCTCTTCTTCGCTCATCGGGTCTTCCTGCGAAATGATATGTCTCAAGACATTATTATTGAGTCTCAAATACTCATCGATGTCCTTGATTTTCTTTCCTTCAGCTTCGAAATTCACAAGGCAGTAGAAGCCGAATTTTTCGTGCTTGATGGAATATGCCAGCTTTCTTTTGACAACTGGGATGTTCTTTACTTCTTCCGATTCCTCTTCTTTAGAGATTCCCGCCTTAGTCAGGAAGGGGTGCTCCAAGAGAGTTATTAACATTTTTCCACCTAATTTTTCTACATTTTTCTTCACATCTTCAAAATTCTTAGCGATATCTTCGCCAGTCATAGAAGCAGGAAGAATGTAGAGTAGTTCGTAATTATTCATTCTTTTTTGATTATGATTTTAATGATTTTGGCACAAAAAATACAGATATATATGGACCTGGGACATAGAGGTTCTATGCCATATATCTTCACCTTTCGATGCCTCATCCTAACACAGTTTTTGCGGTTTGACAAGGGGAATCACTTTATGGGGGTTAAAGAAGCCGCTAGTACTCCTGATCTAAATTTTTCCGCTAAGTTTTTTGCATTTTCATAGCTGAAATTTCCATCAATTATCGCTTTACCATCCGTTATAGGCTCTGTAACTCTAGGTATGCTTATCGGGGAATCATTTATAAAAACAGCGATTTTCTTATTCACATTGCGTGAAGTTAGGTCTGAAAAGATTTTTTTGCCATCTTCGTTAAAATATATAATAACTTGTGGTGGGCAATCAACCAAATTATTTGACGATTCCATTCCATCGAGCTCTAAAAAATTATATAATGCACCTTGGCAAATATCGGGATTGAAATAGACTTCCGCATTCTCAATATGTCTGCCGTCTAAGCCAGTTTCTTTGTAGAATAACATTTCTAAATCTTTATCATTTAATTCCATTCCGTCAAATTCTCTGAATTGTTGTCTTACCTCTTCTTTTTCCGTTTCCGACATTTCCTCTTTAAAGGTTAAGACTGTAATTTCTTCTATCGTTTCTGCGGCTTGGTCAATATCTTCTTGTCTGATGAGATTAATGGTTATAATATCTTCATTTATATCTACCGATGAGAAATCAATGTGTTTTTCCTGTAATTCTTTTTCGATTATATATTTAGATGAAAACATTTTTGAATCCATTTCATCTTTTGTAACCTTGGCAGCATTTAGTTTATATGCAAGAGAAGTTTCCGGTTTTGCGTTTTGATTAAGTTGAGATGAAGAAAGTTGGTTATTTTGGAGAGGTATTGTGTTGTGATAGACGCAAATAACAAAGGATGTCATCAGTATTAAGAAAAAAACGATAAAAACAATCTTTTTATTAAGCATTTTAATTATAAATTATATAAGTTATATCTTAAACTCAATCACATCTCCATCTTGCACAATATATGTTTTGCCCTCGGTGCGGAGGAGTCCTTTTTCGACAGCGTTTCCGAGTGAGCCTGCTTCGATAAGTTTTTGCCAGTTGATAACACTGGCGCGGATGAATTTTTCTTCGAAGTCGCTGTGGATGGCGCGACCGGCGCGTGGAGCGGTCGAATCTTTAGGAATCGTCCAGGCGCGCGTTTCATCTTTTCCGGTAGTAAGGAAAGTGATAAGTCCTAAAAGTTCATAACATTTCGTAATCAAGTTTTCCATGCTGGAAATTTGTGGATCAACATTCGCTTCTTTTCGAAAATCTTCAACCTCTTCAGGAGAAAGTTCGGCAAGATCCAATTCGAACTGAATGGGCAGAAATAGTTTATTCTTTATGTCGGGCAAAATATTGAGCTCGGAAACTTTTTGGTCTTCGCTCACATTCACGACATATAAAATCGGTTTATCAGTGAGGAGCTGCAGTTCTTTTTTGATCTCTTTTTCTTTCTCGTCCAGCTCTACGGTATTTGCCATTTTTTCGTTTTCCAGCGCAATCTTATATTTTTCCAAAACCGCCTTGAGTGCGATTGCTTTTTTGTCTCCGGAGCGCGCTTCTTTCTCTACTTTAGCAAGGCGTTTTTCTACGGTTTCCAAATCGGACAAGATAAGCTCGGTGTTGATGGTTTCAACATCAGATACAGGGTCAACCTTGTTGTGCACATGAGTGATCTTTCCATTCTCAAAACCGCGGACGATATGTACGATCATATCCACTTCGCGAATATTAGAAAGGAATTTATTGCCCAACCCCTCTCCTTCGTGTGCGCCTTTAACCAGTCCGGCGATATCTACAAACTCTATCGCAGTCGGAATGGTTTTGGCGCTTTCAGAAAATTTAGTGAGCTTGTCCAGTCTTTCGTCCGGTACTTTCACGATTCCTACATTGGGGTCAATCGTGCAGAAAGGATAATTGGAAATGTCGATTTCTTTCTTGGTGAGTGTTTTGAAAAGTGTCGATTTGCCCACATTTGGCAGCCCCACGATTCCTACTGAAAATCCCATATCGTTAAAATTTAACTTATATAATCTACTCTAAACTTAGCCCGAAGTTGATTTTTAGTCAATAAAAACCACTGCCTTTTTAGATAAAAAAGCAGTGTATTTAGTCTCCTCCTGATCTTACAAGATAGATCACACTTGTTAAACCTGCTATTCCAAAGATTGTTCCTTGAGTTATGCAGGTGAACTTTTCTGGTGGAATTATTTCCATCATTAATGCCATAATAAGAAAACCGATTATTATGTAAGTGACTTGGATGAATAGACATTTTTCTTCCATATCCTAACCTCCAGATGTAATTATGTCTAAAAGCGCATATTTGTCAATTCCTTTATATAAATGTGATATTTTGTTATAATAAAAACATAACAAAAATAAAAAACAAAAATGATAAGTTACTTTGAAGAACTGCAACAAACCTTGGAACTTTATGTTGGCGCGGGACTTTCTCCTTATTTAATTGCCACCCTGATTATCTCCAGCTCTTTTTTGCTTGCAGAAATTGTAAACCTTGTCTTCTCGAAAATCCTTGTAAAACTTGCCGTTAGGACAAAAACCGAAACAGATGATCATATCATCAAGCTCTTGGAGCCGGCCATTTTTTATTCAGTCTTTTTGTTGGGATTCTATCAGTCTCTTCTTTTTATAAAATTTCTTGACGGTTATGCGATATATTTTTCTGATTTGATCAAATCGCTGACTGTGTTGATTTGGGCATCTGCTATTTCGAAAATAATTCAGATCATAATCGGTTTTCTGGGTTCGCGCGTGGCTGCAAAATCAAAGTATAGTTTGGACACAGAAATGGTTCCTCTTTTTAAAAACATCAGTAGCCTGATTGTCTGGTTTGTTGGTGCGGCAATTTTGCTCAAAGTTTGGAATCTGAATATAACGCCCCTCTTGGCTTCTGCTGGAATTGTCGGGTTGGCAGTAGCTTTTGCTGCGCAGGACACAATTGCCCATCTTTTCGGCGGGATTTCCATCTATTTCGATAAACCTTTTCGGGCGGGGGATCGTATTCAACTTGATAGTGGAGAGATTGGCGATGTTTTGGAAATTGGTATCCGCTCGACTAAGATAAAAACCTTTGATGAGACCGTAATTATCATTCCCAATAGTATCATTGCCAGTTCTAAAATAGTCAATTATAATAAGCCGAAGTCTAAAATCAAGGTAAAAATAGATGTCAGCCTTGCTTATGGCACAGATGTGAAGAAAGCCAAGAAGGCGATTTTGGATGTTCTACAAAATGCTGAAGATGTAGAAACAGACCCGGCGCCATCGGTTTATCTTACTGACATGGGTGATTTTGCTCTTAGGTTTTTGGCTATTGTTTGGGTCGCAAATCCCAAGAAGCAATTTGAGATTAGGACATCTCTGACGGAAAAACTCTACACCATGATTCTAAAAGAAAAATTTGTCATTCCGTATCCTACGCAGGAAATTCGTGTTAAGAAATAAATACTTAATGAATAATTTATGCAAGCTGTAATTCTAGCGGCGGGGAAATCCACGCGGACTTATCCGCTTACTCTGACCAAGCCGAAGCCTCTTTTGAAAATTGCCGGCATGACCATTATCGAGCATAATCTCGAGCAGTTGCGCGGTGTTGCCGATGAAGTGATTGTTGTCGCAGGCTATAAGGCAGAGATGCTGAAAAATTTTTTAGGAGAAAATTACCGGGGTATAAAAATAAAGTATGTCTTGCAGGAGGAAATGTCCGGCAATGCTAGTGCCCTTGCTCTTGTCAGAGAACATATCAAAGATAAATTCATCTTGATGTTCGGCGATGATCTCTATAGCCGTATGGACATCCGGAATATTTTGAAATATGACAATGCCATTTTGGCGCAGAAGGTCGATAACCCTTCCAGCTTTGGCGTGCTCAAGGTGGATGGCGACAGGTTCCTGGAGGTCATAGAAAAGCCGCAGGAGTTTATTTCTGACTTGGTGAATATCGGCTGCTTCGTTTTTTCACAGGATATTTTCCAGGTTCTGGATGATATCCAACTTTCAACGAGGGGGGAATATGAACTTACCGATGCATATAATTTACTTGCCAAGAGGAAAGATATCACCGTGGTGCCAATCAAGGATTTTTGGCTTCCGACTACTTATCCGTGGAGTATGTTGAAGGCGAATAATTTTCTTTTGCAGCGAATTAAGACAGACTTGAGCCGCAAGTCAAAAATAGAAAAAGGTGTCACCATTAAAGGGCAGGTGGTTGTTGGCGATAACACCGTTATAAAATCAGGTGTCTACATCGAAGGCCCCGTGATTATCGGTGCAAAATGTGTGATTGGACCGAACACTTATCTGCGCGCAGGAACGGTCATTGGAAATAATTGTCACATAGGCCAGGCGGTGGAAATCAAGAACTCCATTATCGGTAATAACTCCAATGTCGCACACCTTTCTTATGTGGGCGATTCGATTCTGGGCGATGGCGTGAATTTTGGCGCGGGCACGATTACGGCAAATTTGCGTCACGATGGAAAAAATATAAAATCCATGGCGGGAGAAAATCTGGTTGATAGCGGTATGAAAAAATTAGGCGCAGTTTTGGGCGACGGCGTTAAGACCGGCATACATACATCTTTCTATCCCGGAGTGAAAATTGATCCGGAGATGACAACTCTTCCTGGAGATATTGTACAAAAAGACATAAGAAGTAATGGCTAAAAAGATGAAAATATATCTGGATTTTGATGATACGATTTTAGATACGGGGGCTTTTGTGGGAGAGCTTATCCGTGTTTTTAATTCTGTCGGATTCACGGAAAAAGATTTTTTTGATAATTATGAAAAAACTAAAGAGCAAGTCGGCGATTTTGATTTGGATACGATTTTTAATCTTTTTGTTTCTGCCGGAGATTTTGATGCGAGAGCGGTTAGAAAAAAAATAGATACGCTTTTTGCAAATATGGATGTTTTTGTTCATGATGATTTTTTCGACTTCGCCAAGGAATTCGGCAGAGATAATCTTGCAATGCTTTCTTTCGGAACGACGCCTTCACAGAGGGAAAAAATAGAAAACTCAAAAACAGTCCCTTACTTCAGTGAAATCATCGTTACCTCTAAAAGTAAGGAAGAAAATTTTCGGGAGATTTTCAGGGGCAATCGGGGGAAGAAAATATTCTTTGTGGAAGATAAAGCTGATCAGATAGATCTCGTGAAGAAGGCAGTACCAGAGATAACTGCGATAAAGATTGAGAGGCCGACTGGAAGATATCTAGATTCCAAATCCGAATTAGCAGATCATGTCGTTAAGGATTTTTATGATGTTGAAAAAATTATAAAAGATAAATTGCAAAATAAGGGATAAGATAGGTTATTCATAAAATTGTAAGATTAAAATTATGGAAAAGATAAATGAGGGCGTGTTCAAAGCATATGATCTGCGCGGTATCTATTCGACGGAGATCGATGAGGATTTTGCTTACAAGCTCGGGCGGGCTTACGCGACTTTCGTGCTTGAGAAGAATCCTGAATCCAAGAATATCGTCTTGAGCTCTGATATGCGCCTGTCATCTCCATCACTTCGCAAAGAAGTGGAGAGAGGATTGCTTGATAGCGGGGTCAATGTCGTTGATATCGGACTCTCCAGCACACCGACTTTCTATTTTGCCGTTGCTTATTATGGCTATGACGCCGGTATCCAGGTTTCAGCATCGCACAATCCTAAGAGTTATAACGGTTTCAAAATGGTCCTTCAGGCAGGGTATCCTGTCAGCAAGAATACCGGAATCATACGCATCAAGGATATAATGATAAGCGGCAGTTTTGTCGAATCACAGGCGAAGGGGATCATATATAAAGAAGAGAATGTGCTTGAAGATCTAGCAAGCGAGCAACTTGCTAATATCGATATCGGTAAGATTAAAAAATTCAAGATAGTCATTGATGCCTCCAGTGCTATGGGGTCTTTGGATATGGATGAGTTTTTCAAATATGTTCCGGCTGATGTCATCCGTCTTAATTTTGATCTGGATGGCAGTTTTCCTTCGCATGAAGCTGATCCCATGAAAGATGAGAATGTCGAGCTTCTGAAAAAGGAAGTCGTAGATAACAAGGCTGATTTCGGAATCTCCATAGACGGCGATGCTGACAGGTATTTCTTCATAGATGAGAAAGGGGAGCGCTTGGATCAGAATATCCTGCACGCCATCATGGCTAAGATAGCACTCAAGACAAATCCGGAAGCACCGGTATGTTATGATGTGCGTTCCGGCAAGACTTGTTCGGATATAATCGAATCGATGAAGGGAGAGGGGATACTTACGCCTGTCGGACATTCTCTGATCAAGGAAATCATGTTGGAAAATGATGCTTACTATGGCGGGGAATCTTCTGGACATTATTATTTCAAAGAGCACTATGGGACTTTCGAGATGCCTTTCTTATTAATGGCGAAATTCATGCAATTCCTCTCTTCGGAAGAAAAGACTTTCTCTGAGATGGTAGGACCTTACAAGAAATATTTCAGTTCAGGGGAGATCAACCGCGAAGTCGAGGATCAGAAGGCTGCATTGGAAAGAGTCAAAGAAAAGTATAAGGATGGAAAGATCTTGGAAGTCGATGGTATCTCGGTCGAATATCCCGATTATTGGTTCAATGTTCGGACCTCAAATACTGAACCTCTGGTCCGTCTCAATCTAGAGTCCAAGAGTCCAGAACTTACGGAAGAAAGAGTTGAGGAAGTTTTGAGGGTGATTGAGGGGGTGATAGGATAGCTTATAATAAGAACAAGGTGATGAGCCTTGTTTTATGTTCATAATTCACCCTCACCCCAACCCTCTCCCAAAAGGAGAGGGGGTATAGAAGCGAGAAATCTGGACAAAAGAAAAGAGCAAAGGTGGATTTCCTCGCTCAATACATTATGAAGAAAGTTCAATGCCTTGGGCAGCATGCAGAAAATCTATTCCGCATGGCAAAATTGTCCTGTTTGCAACCACGGTTAGCATAAAAGGATCTTCCCTTTCAATTTCCTTGATTTGTTTATTTGTTACTTCTCCGTCTCTTACCATTCTCCCTAATCTTTTTCGTGTTTTTATGTGCTCTTTGTTCATTCGAGCTTTTGTTGTTGGTGGTATAATTTTACCTTTTAGTATAGCCCTTTTTATTCTTTGTATTTTTATTCTCATTTTATTCCCCCTTTTCTAAATGGGATCGTAATGATTTATCATATGTTATCATATGCATACCCTGTATTATACTTTTCTAAATTTTCTATGTCAATATCCCTTTTATGTCTAAAATAAGCCATCAACAAGCTATTTTCTAAAGCTCTTTCATAATTTGCCATTCTAAGTGTTGTTATGTTTTGCATATTTTAAAGACCTGTGATAAGCTGGAAGTATGATAAGTTATGACAAGGTGTGATGTTTTATGAAATCGTCTTACTTTTTAATTTTATGTTAAAATAGAATGAATCGTTCAAGAATCACTATCACAATCAGGACAGATCTTCTGCGCAGTGTGGATTCTATCATTGACGGCACGAAGATCAAGAATCGTTCTCACGCCATCGAATCATTGCTTTCCAAAGATTTTTCTGAAAGGAAAATTCGTAAGGCTGTAATTCTGGCTGGTGGCAAGGGTGTTAATATCAAGGGGCATAAAGGGGAATTTTCACGCGTTCTGTCTCCATATCAGGGGCGTTTTTTTATTGAGCATATCTTTGATTATCTGCGGTCGCAGGGTGTCGAAGAAACGATAATTTCCGCCAGCTCGCTTTCCTCCGGTATAAAAGATGAAATTGGCGACGGAAAAAAATTCGGAATGTCTGTTTCTTATCTGGCCAAGGATGAGGGCACAGCAAGCGTTCTTAAATATCTGGTTAATCTAGTGGATGAGACTTTTTTGATGATGAATGGAGATGTGATTTCCGAGGCTAATTTGGATGAGATGTTTGAGTTCCATAAGAAATGTGGCGGGATGTGCACAGTCGGGATGATTTCTGTGAAGGAACCTTCTTCTTTCGGTAATATCGTACTGCGTGGCAATCAGATCGTGGATTTCATCGAGAAGCCGAAAATCGGCAAGGAAGAGTCCTATCTGGTCAACGCCGGCATCTATATCATGGAACCGGAAATTTTTAATATGGTTTCTCCGCAGTGCACCAGTCTGGAACAAGATTTGTTTCCTGTTCTGGCAAAAAAAGGAAAGCTGTGTGGATACTATCTTCAGGATAAGTGGTTAAAACTTGAAAAAGGTAAATAGTGGTTGTTTAAATATTTTATTTTTACATAGATGAAGTTTCTAATTATGGCGGGGGGCAAAGGCACTCGCTTATGGCCAGTATCTCGCGCCGATAATCCCAAACAATTCCAAAAGCTTGTGAGCGAGAGGACTATGCTCCAGGAAACTGCGGATCGGCTTTTGCCCAAGTTTTCCATAAAGGACATATTTGTTGCCACCAATAAAATATATGCTGAAGAAGTGAAGAAGGAACTTCCTGATTTGCCGAAGGAAAATATTATCGCCGAACCTTCTTTTCGAGAGAGGGCGTCTGCTATCGCTCTTTCTTGCTCTCTTTTGGAGAATGGGGAAGATGAGACTGTCGTGATTCTGCCATCTGATCATCTTATCAAAGACAAGGAGGCTTTTTGGAACGCTCTTGGCGAGGCGGAAGGTTTTATCTCTAAAAACACTGATGCTCTTGTTACTATCGGTATAAAACCGACCAGCCCTCAGACTGGTTATGGCTATCTTAGACACAATGAGGAAAAATTGGCGGAAGGCAGATTTGGTCTGTATAAGGTAGATGGTTTTTTTGAAAAGCCTGGTTCTGGTGCGGTACAGAAATATTTAGACGGCGGGTTTTTATGGAATTCAGGTATTTATGTCTGCCGCATCTCTTCGATTATGAATCGTTTTGAGAGATTTATCCCGGATACTTATGAGCGTATAAAAAAAATACGATTGGCAATCGGTACTTCTCGTCTTGCGGATGTAATAGAGCGCGAATATCCTCTTATGGATATGATATCTTTCGAATATGGAATATTGGAAAATGATGATGATGTTTTTGTCATTGCCGCTGATTTCGGTTGGAGTGATGTGGGAAGTTGGTCAGTGTTAAAAGATTCACTGATGGGTGGTGAAGGAAGAAATCTGGTAAAAGGGGAACATTTGGATATCGGATCGGAGAACATCATGGTCTATGGCTCTAAAAAATTGATTGCCACTGTCGGACTGAAAGATTTGATCATCGTGGATACAGACGATGCGATTTTGGTTTGTAATAAGAATGATACTCAACTGGTTAAAGATCTCGTTCGTAAGATGGAGGAGGAAGGCAAAATCAAGCCGTTGTAGATTCTAAAAAGATAATATAAAGTCTATGCATGCAGTTATACTTTGCGGAGGGTCCGGTACGCGTCTCTGGCCGCTGTCTCGTAAGAATTTTCCCAAGCAATTTTTAAAACTCTATTCCGACAAATCGTTGCTGCAAGAAACTTTTCTGCGGATGTGCAGAGTTATGAAAGCAGGCGATGTCTATTTTGTCACTAATCAAGAGAACTATTTCAATGTTTTCAATCAGATCCGTGAGGTATATCCGGAGATGGACAAACGACAAATTATTATTGAGCCGGCATCGCTCAATACCGCACCGGCAATCTTATTGGCCGTGAAATATCTTTCAACTTGCGCTAAGATAGGCGAGCGGGACCCCCTGATATTTTTGCCTGCCGACCATTATATCGGCAAGCCGGAAGAATTCGCTGAGACTGTAAAAATAGCGTTGGAAAGCGTCGGAGATAATATAGGAACTATCGGTATTACTCCAACCGCGCCCGTGACAGGCTTTGGGTATATCGAAAAAGGTACGAAAAAAGGGGCATATATCGCAGCTAAGTCGTTTAAGGAAAAGCCTGACCTCGTAACCGCCGAAAAGTATTTTGCGTCAGGAAAATATGTCTGGAATGGTGGAATATATCTTTTTAATGCCGAGACATTTTTAGGAGAGCTGAAAAAATATGCACCGAAACTTTTCGCACACTACAGGAAACCGTACGAGGAGTTTCTCGAAGATTTTGATCAGTTGGATCCGGAGCCTATCGATACGGCTATCTCAGAAAAGTCCGACAGAGTAGTAATTTTTGAGAGCGATTTTGACTGGAGCGATATCGGTTCGTTTGATGTTCTTTTGGAAATCGCTAAGAAAAATAATCTTGTCGATACAAAACATGTGTTTATGGACTCTGATAATGTTTTTGCTCATTCTGAATCGGGCAAGATGATTGCGACACTGGGCATTGATGATGCAATTATTGTCGAAAGCAATGATGTGGTGTTCGTTCAGAAGAGGGGAAGAAGTGAGGATGTGAAGAAAATTGTTAACTATCTGAAAGAAAATAAACGCAAGGAAGTCGACCATAATATAATTGTGTATCGTCCTTGGGGGAAATATGAAGTGCTAATCGACAATCCAGCGAGCCATAAGGTGAAGAAGATCACTGTTTTTCCTGGCGCATCTCTCAGCCTGCAATCTCATGAACGGCGCAGCGAACACTGGGTAGTGGTTAAGGGAACCGCGAGCGTCATTAACGGCGAGAATCCGATGATACTTCATGAGAATGAAAGCACCTATATTCCGGCTAAGGCTTTGCACAGACTCTCTAATCCAGGGAAGGAAAATCTGGAAATTATCGAGGTGCAGACGGGAAATTATCTCGAGGAGGACGACATCGCTCGTTATAAAGATGATTATGGGAGGTTGAGCTAGAGATTTGGTTTGTCAGTTGTCATGCTTATGCGCTGCAGGGGCTGTGAGTATGCCCCTCTTATCGCAATTCAATATCTTAGAATTATATTTAATCCAGTCTTGACACTATTTTACCTTTGCGATATGATGAAAAGCAGGAAAACAACTAGCTACGATTCAAAACATGATGAAAATGAAAAGAGAAAAAATGCTTTACACAGTCGCTCCAGCCCACCACAAGGCATCTTTTCTTTTTCCATTTTCTGAAAATAGTCTCCAATAAGGAGCTATTTTTTTTGTGGCTGGAAAATGGAAATAAAAATATATTTTCTTAAAAAATAGAAAGAGGAAGTAAAATGGTAACCCCTGTAAAAGCCTCTCCGCGCTTCTATCCGTTTCGTATTTGTGCATATGTGCCTAGTGATGGAAGTTTTTGTGGCCTTGAACCCAAAGATGTTTTTGTTGTAAATTCTTCCTTGGTTTTAGGTGATCCAGAAGAATGGAAAATAGAAATTTTCTTAGAATGTCAAGTTGTTACGGTCTATGAAATGCAAATGGCTATGCAAAATTATAATGATAGGAAAAATATTTTTCCGAGTATCAGATGTAAAGCATTAGAAAGACCGCATATACCTAAGGCTGCAATTTCTTTATCTAGCTTCCTTCATAAAGGAAAGGAGCTCAGCAAATGCCCTGCATGGATACGGTCCGTATATGACATCCTTTGCCCATTGGGATTTTTTAGGAAACTTTTTAAAAATTCCAGAGAGTGTATGAGATTATGTACTGAGACGGGAAATGAAGCTGACAAGATAGTAGGAAGTGCTGGATTAAAAGAGATGATTAAAGGTTGTTAGGAACAATTACTCCTAACAACCAAAATATTTTTCAGAAAAAGTTTTTAGATGCAGATTTTTTTATAAATTAGTGCAGAATATAACAACAAGTAGAAGAATAGATATAATAAATTTTAAATATGTCAAAGATGCAAAAAGAAAAGATGTTTTGCCCAAGTGCGCTTCTCAAGACATTTTTTCTTTTTTCATCCTTTAAAAAACGGCTCCTCGAAGAGGAGTTATTTTTTTGGTGGAAAAACATAAAAATAAAAATAAAAACTTAACCCTAACAAAAGGAGGAAAGTATAAATGTGTTTGTTATTTGGTCCAAATTTTAGATTTCTTCTATTAAGAGGTAGCGCTTTTTATTGCTCGTCCAAGATAGGCGGGAAAAAAATATTATGTCAGAAAGAGTGTAACAACTGTAGGTTCTATAAATTCCGCAAAACAAGCTGTATGATAAGACACTTGTTATTAGCAAGAGGTTTGTTAGGGCTTTAATTTAACAGCCCGATTTTTTTTCTCACTTCTTTCATCGTTTCTTGCGCTCTTTTTTCGGCTTTTGCTGCTCCAGTTTTTAATATCTCTCGAACATACTGTGGGTCTTTTTCCAACTTAGCGCGCTTTTCTCGGAAAGGTTTGAAATATTCTGCGATGTCCTCGGCGAGGGCTTTTTTAAGCTCGGAGAATTTGATGTCTTTCTCCTTGAATTGCGCGGCGAAATATTTTTGATTTTCAGTTGAGCCGAACTCTTCAAGTAATGTGGAGTAGAAGTCATAAACGGCCTTATCGTATTCAGTGGTGGAAACCGCTTTTTTCATTTTGTTCGCAATCGTTTCCGGTGAGTCGTTGATGGCGATGTAAGACTTCGGTCCGTGCGACTTGCTCATCTTCTTGGTCGGGTCGGCAAGGCTCATAATCTTGGGCGTGTTGGTGATTACTTCCTTGGGTTCTTCAAAAGTTTGACCGAATCTGTTATTAAAATATCGTGCGATTTTTCTTGTAAGTTCAACATGCTGAAACTGGTCTTGTCCGACGGGGATGACATTGCCGCGGTTAATGAGTATATCTGCCGCCATAAGCACAGGATAATCCAGGAGTCCCACATTGATGTTTTGTGTATGCTTTTGTGTTTTATCTTTAAATTGCGTCATTCTCTCCAACTCGGCAACGGGCGTGACCGTATTAAAAACCCAAGTCAATTCCGTACAAACGGGGACTTGTGATTGGATGTAGATCGTTGATTTTTCCGGATCAAGTCCGGCTGCCAGATAGTCCAATACTAAATCCATCGTTTGTTTAGCTTTCTCTTTAGTGTCATAGTTGATAGTCATAGAATGCAGATCGGCAATAAAAAAAATGCATGCATAATCTTCTGTCTGTAATTTCACGAAATTCTTGAGCGCACCCAGATAATTCCCGATATGCAGTTCTCCCGATGGCTGAATACCGCTCACAATGATGTTTTTCTTGTTCATAAGTAAATTTTTAATTACTGACTCTATTATAAAATATGTGTAAAAATAAGCAATTTTAATTTTGAGAGGAGACAGTCTCTCTGTCTCCTCGTTTTTTGTTATCTTCTTGTAGATATACAGAAGATGGTTAGAAAGAATTCTCTAGCCTCTTCTGGTGTAAACTTTATAGGATCTTCTTCTGTCATTTGACTTTTTTCTTCTAATTTCATCGTTTGTTGATTTTTTTCTTTCATATTAGCTCTCCTTATATTTTTTATTTTTGGATTTTATATATTTCTCCTTTGCTCCAACCAGCATTTGATTTTTCCCATCTTGCTCCGCATTTTTGGCAGATATTTGTTTTCCCTGGTATTGGTTCTGGAAGTTTTGCTCCGCAGGCACAGTTTATTGTTGGTATCTCTAACTCACAACTCATTATAAACACCCCATATTTTTGTTTTTATTAAATTCAATAAAATAAAAGTAAGCAACCTTTTAGGCTGCCATGTTTTTTTTCAAATTTGTTTTAAGAAAAAGCAAGACAGCCTAAAATATTTTAGTTTAGGTGCCACCAAGAGTGGTTTATGTTGCTTTGTCTTATGCTTGTCATATTTTCCTTTCTTTTCTTCTTAAAATTTATTTCCCAAGGGGGACAAGGTTTTTGTTTTTTTACACTTTGGGCAGGTTAGATTGCCGTAGGTGTCCGGCTCCTCTAGTTTTTCATTGCATATTGCGCATTTTTTGAAGTAGATTATCTCTATGCCTTGTGTGGATTTGAATATCCCCGTAGTCATTTCTTGCTTCACTTATGTGCCACCTTCCTATTTTTATTAACACTAAAAAACAGCCCTTCAGGCCGTTATGAATTCTCTTATCTGGAAGGTTTATGACCTTATAAGAAAACAACAAAACAGCCTGATGGTGTCTGCCACTTCCAGAAATACATTTTGCTGTTGTTTATTGTTTTCATAAATGTGAATACTTATCGTAATTCCATTATAAACGAATAATAGGGGAGGTCAAGGGGAAAAACTTTAATTTAAGGTGAGTAGGAAATTATGTTTTACCCACCATTCCCTTTCCTTTGCATTCTCGACATTGAAGGAAATACTTTTCCGTCTTATATCCTCCTTTTCCATCGGGGATTCGCTTTCTATCCTTTGTCAATGCAGGTCTATATTGAATTTTTTTCCCTAATCCTTTGCATTCACCACAGGCATCGGATTGTTCCTTTATGTTTTTTTGACTTTTCGTAATGCATTTTTCTTGTCCGTTCTGTCTTCCGCCTATTTTTTCTTCCTCCTTCTTTTTAAAATTTTCTATAACATATTAAGATATACAACTAGAATTGTTTTTAGTCAATACATTGAGATTTCTGCGTGACATTCCAAGTCTGTCGAGGAATCGCTTTATTGCAATTGTCCGTATTATTTGCTACTACAGTAATGTTTATATTTTAATGAAGGGATTCTTCGGTTCCGCTCCGCTACACTCAGGATGACACAAATCCAATTTTCTATTATTTTGTTGGACCGCTCCTCTGGATTTAAAAAAGACTGCTCTTTAAGCGAGCAGTCTTTTTAGAAACTGTATAATTTTACACCTCAATCACCACTGGCAATACCATCGGCCTTCTCTGTGTCTTGTCGAACAGGAATTGTCCGATCTGGTCGCGGATGTTGTCCTTGACATAAGCCCAGTTTACATCATTTTCTGGGGCCGCGGTCTTGTTGGCAATTTCAACTACTCGGCGCTTAGTTTCGCGGATAAGCTCCGGCGAACCTTTCATATAGATAAATCCGCGCGATATGATATCCGGTTGTCCTAGAACCTTTCCGGTTTTACCGTCGATAATGACGATGACTGTGAACATTCCGTCTTCACTCATCTGTTGACGGTCTCTAAGTACCACATTACCGACATCTCCCACTCCGAGTCCATCCACCATAACATGGTTGGCGGGAACTTTTTCCTTGGTAAGCGTTGCTGAATCAGCGGTAAGCTCGATGACTTGTCCATTGCTTCCGACTAGGGAGTTTGATTGTGGCACTCCGACTGTTTCGGCAATATCGGCATGCATCTTAAGCATATAATAATTTCCGTGAACTGGAATGAAATATTTAGGCTTGATAAGATTGATCATCATTTTCAAATCTTCGACCTGTCCATGACCTCCGGCGTGGACATCCATCATTTTATAATGGACGACATGTGCCTGTTGTCTATAGAGCTGGTCCTTGAGGTTCTGTACGGTTCTTTCATTTCCCGGCACTACCGAGGAGGAAAAGATTACCGAGTCTCCCTTTTTGATGTTGACGAATCTGTGCTCTTTGTTGACGATTCGCATCAGGACGGCTTTTTCTTCTCCCTGGGCACCGGTACACATCAGTGAAACCTTGTTGTCTGGGAAGTTCTTAATCTGATCCGTCTTGATGAGCGTGCCTTTTTTTACTTTCAAATAGCCTAGCTCGCTGGCTATTTCCACATTGTTGCGCATGCTATATCCGTCGATAGCAACCTTTCTTCCGTATTTCTCGGAAATGGTGATTATTTGTTGGATACGGCTGATAAGAGAGGAGAAAGTGGCTACAATAACTCGTCCTTCTGCTTTGATAAAGATATCATCCAGTACTTTCTGGATTTCATTCTCGCTGACCGAGTAACCGGGTACTTCGGCCGCAGTACTGTCTGACATAAGCGCTAGAATGTTTTTGGTCCCGATTTGCGCAATGCGTCCGATGTCCGCCGGTTTATCTGCTACCGGGCTGTGGTCGAACTTGAAGTCTCCGGTATGTACCACTATTCCTTCCGGAGTGTGGATGACCATTCCCAGAACTCCCGGGATATTGTGATTGACATGGAAAAACTCTACCTTGAAAGTTCCTAAATTTATCTTGCTGTCATAATTGACGACATTGATATTGATGGTCTTGTTAGGATAGTCTTCCTGCCTTTTTTTGATGATTCCGGCTGAAAGCGCGGAGGCGAACATAGGCGGATTGCCCAGTTTCGGCATCAAGTGGGGGATTGCCCCGATGTGGTCATAGTGTCCGTGGGTGATAAAAACACCTTTGATGTTTTTTTCTTTACCCCGGAGATACTCTATGTTGGGGATGATATAATCGATTCCCGGCATGTCTTCTTCGGGGAATTGCAGACCCATATCCACAATAATAATGTCTTGACCATATTCAAATAAGGTCATGTTTTTTCCGATTTCCCCGAGTCCTCCCAGGGGAATGATTCGGAGTTTTTTCTTTTGTTCCATAATTTTTTATAAATTAAAACTGTGCCATGACGCGTGGGTGATTTGGTGCAATATTTTCTCTAAAGAGAAAGATAAATCAGCTCAAAACAAAACCGATCAGGCAAACCCATAATTTGCTCATTTGGTGTTTTGTTGCGTTTTGGCTTGATTGATTAAATTTAGGATTCAATGATTCAAGATCAACCCTAAAAAGTTTTTTAAACTATGTGCCGATGGTGGGAGTTGAACCCACATGCTGTAAAGCACACGAACCTGAATCGTGCGTGTCTGCCAATTTCACCACATCGGCTTATTATTTTTGAATGCCTATCCTATGAATTTGAACCTTGGAAATTTTTTCTCGTTGACGATTACTTCTTCTAGAAACATTTTCCTAGGTCTTGCCCATAAGGCATTATCTCCGAATTCTTTGGAATCGTAAAGCGCTCTGTAAATCACCATTTCCTCTAGAGTTTCACTGTTGCGCGCAATTCCAATAACTTCATATTGTTTGCCTTTATAATGCTCGTATTTTCCGAGTTTTATTTCTGGCATATATTTGCTATTTTTCTGCTACTAACTTAAAAATGTACTCTTTGCTCTTCTCGACTCCGGGTTGGTTGAAAGGGTCTACGTCACGGAGGACTGCACTATAATAAGTAACATATTGCAAGAAAGCAGTCAATCTTCCTGCATTCTCAGGAGTTACTTCGTCGATTTTTATATTGATTGCCGGTATCTTTTGTTCGGTAGTATCCTTCCATGTGCCTTTAAATTCGGTGTGAATAATGTCTTGCATAGATAATTTTTCGAGTTCTGCGAGTTTTACGCCCCGACATTCTATATCTTTGATGTCATCGGGGACCTTGATATCTGTGTTATCTTTAAAATTTTCTACTGTCATGAAAATTCCCGCCGAGTTTTTCCTTCCAGAATTGAATCTTTGTAGAGTGTGATGTTGGTTTTCTGGCGCATCTCCGCCATAGAAAGTCTGTCCCTTGCCGTCTTTACAGACACTCTCATGGAAAAGTTGAATGATGAGCTCAAAAAATCCATATAATTTCTTTGAGTAGATGGACAAGAAAAGTTCAGTATATCCTAATTTTTCTAACTTGTCAAGAGCAAGGGCAAATTGCAATGCTGGATTTTCTGAAAAAGGCTTGTTCGGGGCGCATTTCTCATATGTTTCGCTGGCACCTTTTGAAATCTCTTTGATATTTATCCCGGCGATTGCGGCGGGAATAAGGGAGAATTCAGTGTTGCCCGAAAATCGACCTGCCATCTGCGGATTTTCAGTTGTCGTGTTATATAGAGGAATATTATGTTTTAATCCAATTTTGTAAAGCGCACTCTCGTTTGCGGTTACGAAAATCGTTTCATAATCCCGCAGCGTTAGATATCCTGAGATAGTTTGGATATTATTACCTGAACGATTCACTACGATAAGTAGCGTGTTGTCCTTTTGACACCTGTTTTTTATGTCTGCGATGAAGTCTGGGTCGTCGGTGTCCAATAGAAAAACATTCTTGTCGGTATCGTTACCGAAGCAGTTCCAAAAAGCTCGCATGGTTGAAATTGATCCACCGTTACCTTCGACTATAATATTCTTTTTACTTTGATATTTCTTCGCAACTTCGGACATGGCGTCGAAATCTGGCGTATATTTTGCAAAGAAGGGAATTTCCAATCCACTGACTTTTGCTTCTGCTGCTGCAATTTCTTTTGCGCTCAGGGCTGCCTGTGAAAAATCCAGATTTAAAAAGAGATCTTTTTTCATAGCTTGAATATTATTTTCTATTTAAAAACTCGCTTCGTCCTGATGTACCAGTTTTCAATATCGTTGAAACGATCGGAAGGGATAATCAGGTTGTTTATTTCTGCTCCTTGTACGGAATTGCTCTGGATGTAGATATAGTTCGGACTATAGAGAAATATCGCCGGCACATCTTCTATGACCAAGCTCTGGAACTCCTGATATTTCTGCGCCCTTATCTCCAGATCAGTTTCTTGTCTCGCTGCCTCCAGAATTTCATCTACCGCCGTATTGTCATATAGTGCAAGATTGAGCCCTGGTTCTTTTTTTTGTGAAGAGTGCCAGAAAGAGAATGGATCAGGATCATAGCTCAAGATCTCTCCGAATAGGACTGCTTCATATGATCTAGTTTTGATGTAATCATTCTGGATGTCCTCGGCAGTTTTAATTTTTACATCGGCACCGACCTCTTTCCACATTGCTTGCAAAAGTTCGGCTGTTTTCGGTAAATCCGACCATTCTGTTGTGACTAAAGTAAACGCAAGCTTTTGTTCCTCTTTTTCTCTTATTCCATCTCCATCGCCATCTGTCCAACCAGCTTCTCCTAGAATGTTCTTCGCGTGTTCGACGGCATATTCATAGATTTTTGTTTCTGGGTTATATCCGATGAGCTGTTGGGGAATAGGGGAGTTAACAGTACTTCCTTGCCCGTCCAGGATTTCTTCCACTAGATATTTTTTATTTACCGCGTAGGAAAGTGCCAGCCGCACAGTTTTGTCGGAAAGGACTTTGCTTTGAGTCTGGTTGAAGAACACCGCATAATATCGTGGGATGCTCAGGATGTGGACTTTTCCCTCCGCGTCAACGATCTTGTCTGTATTGTCAGGGGATATATAATTTATTCCCTTGACTTCTTTTCTGTTGAAAGCGGAGATAGCTTCTTCCTCGCTCTGATAAAGCTTGAACAATAAGGTGTTTATGTAGGGAACTTTTTCGTAATAATCCTTGTAGACGGTAAGTTTTATCGAAATTATTTTACCACTTTTATCCTTGGTATAACTTTCGAATTTATAGGGTCCGCTTCCGATCGGTTGGAAGTTGAGCTCATTAAGGGGAAATTTGGTCGAGTCGATGGTCTCCCAAAGATGCTTCGGCAATATTCCAAAAGTCAGATTGTTGAGAAAAGGCGAATAGGTGTTTTTGAGTATAAAATTAACAGTGTAGTCGTCTACTTTTTCGGCCCTCACCCCCGCCCAGTTTACAATCAATGGGCTGTAATAATTCTCGTTCTGGATAGTTTTTATGGTATAAATAATGTCATCAACAGTTAGGCTTTCTCCATCGTGCCATTTTATTCCTTGTTTGATATGAAAAGTATAGGTAAGTTTGTCCTCACTTATTGCATAGCTTTCTGACAGATCATTTTCGAGCTTTCCATTTTTGTCCGTGCGCATTAGGCTAGAGAAGATGAGTGACGAAAGATCAGCGTCGATGTCGTTTGTCTGTGAAAGTATCGGATTGATGAAGCGCGTCTGTCCAACCAGTGCTTCTGTATACTCGCCTCCGTTTGCCGGCACTTCTTCGGTATTCTCGGTGTAATATTTTGCAGACAAGTAAAAACTGCTTGAGATTAACAGAAAAAGCAGAACAAAAACAATTCTGCGCTCTTTTTTGCTCAAAACCGAAAAGGTCGCCCTTATTTTTCTTTTTAGACCTATCTTGATATATTTTCCTTACGGATTATCCAGAAAGATGCTTTTACGCAATCTTTGTCAAATTGAAGACGGCGATTCCGATAAATGCGATTGCTAGCACTATGGTTGCTCTGAAGAGGAATTTGTCGAAACCTCTTTTGGTCTGGTAGGAGTTTCCGCCCCCTATATCACCTCCGCCGAAGGTCTCACCGAGACCTGTTCCGCGGTTTTGTAGCAAGATCGAAACTATGAGTAAAGCTGATATGACTGCCTGAATTGTCCCTATATTCATGTCCATGTTTTTGGTTCTTTTAGTTATTTCTTAGAGAAAAATCCTATAAATATGTTTACTGCGCTAATCACTGCCATCGCCCAGAATGCCGCCCAAAAGCCGTTTATCTGGATGGCGTCTACGCAGTAATCCAGCAGGAACAGCATACCAATGTTTATGATAATTGTAAAGAGTCCGAGACTGAGGAGCATCAGTGGTGCGGAAATGAGTTTCACGATCGGTTTTATGAAAAAGTTGATGACTCCGAAAATCAATCCGGCAGAAAGGAGCACCATGAAACTATCTTCTTCAAGCGTGAACCCTGAGACGACTTCTGAGGCGATATAGATCGCGATGGCGTTGGTCAGAATCCTGACAATCAATCTGTCGAGCATACCAGTCACATTAAGTTATGTTTTCTTATAGATAAAAAGTAACACATTTTGCTCTTTCTGTCTATGCGGCACCGTTGCCTTGGTTCTACCTGGAACACGGTGCGCCAAGGTCCGTCAATTTTTCTGCAGACACAGTTATCATTAAAGGAGTGTTGGGATTTTTATATTGTATTCTAAACCCCTTGATTTTTTCTGGGAAAAGTGATAGAATTTTCGCAGTTTATGACATTAATTTTTTTCCATAGTTTTTATCAACTTGTCTGTAAAATAAAATGGACACGAAAAAAATCTCCATCAGAGGAGCGAGAGTGCATAATCTCAAAAATGTAAGCGTGGATATTCCAAGAAACAAGCTGGTGGTTGCCACCGGTCCTTCGGGAAGCGGAAAATCATCGCTGTTTTTTGACACGATTTATGCTGAAGGGCAGAGAAGATATCTGGAAAACATCTCCGACTATCCTAAGCAGTTTTTGAATATGCTCAGCAAGCCCGATGTCGATCAGCTGGAAGGCTTGTCACCGACAATCTCCATCTGTGAGAAAGGGTCGATGAAGAGTCCTCGTTCCACTGTGGGTACGATGACAGAGATATATGATTATATGCGCGTGCTCTTTTCGGCCGAGGGAAGAGCCTATTGTCCAGGATGTTTCGGTGATCTTCAGAAGTATTCCTCAGGGCAGGTTGTGGATTTTGTAATGAGCCTTCCTAAAGATTCTCGGGTTTTTATTATGGCGCCGGTTGCAGTCGGGGAAGGCAGCATCGGAGAAATCGCGAAAAAATACGCAAAGATGGGCTATCAGAGAATCAGAGTCGGCGATGATATTTTTGAACTTAAGAGTTTTTCTCCATCGGACATAAAAAAAGATGATGTGGAGAGCGTTGATGTGGTTATTGATAAATTCAAATTCGGAGAAAAAGAAATCACCTATGAAGGCGTTCTGGATTCTGTTGAAACGGCATTTTCTCTCTCTGGCGGTTTTGTTAGTTTGAATTATTTTTCTCTAACCGAGGATAAGGAGGGTGACGGTTTTTTTGCCGATCATCTTTTCTGTCAGAAATGTGGCAGGAGCTTTCCTGAAGTAGAGCCGAAACTTTTTTCTTTCAATAATCCTTTTGGAGCTTGCCCTGTCTGCACGGGGTTGGGGATGAAGCTGGAGATAGACCAAAATCTAGTAATCCCCAACAAGAATCTGACTTTGGCAGAAGGAGCTTTGCGACCGTGGGCGAATCTTCTCAATAAGTGGGATGAGTACATCGATGCTCTGAAATTTGTTGAAAGAAAATACAAGATCCCGATCAATATACCTGTCAGCAGGATGAAACAAGAAGACATCCTCTTCGTGCTTTTCGGGGAGAACCGGAAGCGGGGGACGGCCTATTGTTGTAAAGGCTCGGAATGTTCGGGTTTTGCCGGTGCAATCAATATCTTGGAACAGAAATATTATGAAACTAATTCCGACTATATAAGGAGTGAGTTGGAAAAATATATGATTAAGAAAATCTGCCCCGTTTGTGAGGGGGATCGCCTTAATAAGAGTGCTCTCTCTGTGAAAATCGCCGGCAACTCTATCAGTGATATTACTAAAATGAACATCAAGCAGGAAATTGCTTTTATGGCTGATTTGCGTAAGGAAATTTCTCCTAAGATGGTGCCGATGGTGGATGAGATTGTGAAGAGACTCGGTTTTCTGGAAGAAATCGGACTCGATTATCTTTCGTTGATGAGGTCTTCCGAAACTCTGTCCGCGGGCGAGGCGAGAAGAATCAAGTTGGCAACACAATTAAGCTCTTCTTTGCAGGGCATCACATATATTCTTGATGAGCCGTCGATCGGACTCCACCGCAAGGACGACGATAAGCTACTTTCTTCGATGAAAAAGTTGCGCGACTTGGGAAATTCGGTGCTGGTGGTCGAACATGACGACTATTTTATCAGGAACGCAGATTGGATCATCGATATGGGTCCGAAGTCGGGTGAGGCGGGCGGGGAGATTATCGCCGAAGGGACGCCGGAGCAGATAATGAAATCAAATTGTATCACGGGGCAGTATCTTTCCGGGGTAAAGAAGATTGAGCCGCTGAAGAATCTCCGTAAAGGGAATGGAAAATTCATAGCGATGGAGAACGCCAGTGAACATAATCTCAAAAATATAAGCGTGAAAATTCCTTTGGGCAAGCTGGTCTGCGTGACAGGAGTTTCCGGCAGCGGTAAATCTACTTTGGTAAATGATATTCTGGCAAAGGCGCTTGCCAAGAAATTGCATCGCGCCCAGACAGAGCCGGGGAAATGCAAGAAGATCGACGGTATTAAAAACTTGAGCAAAGTTATTTGCATCGATCAATCGCCGATCGGAAGGACGCCGCGCAGTAATCCGGCGACTTATACGGGAATATTCACTCATATCCGTGAATTGTTTGCCGACACGGTGCAGTCGAAGGCGAAAAAATTTCGGGCGGGACATTTCAGTTTCAATGTTAAAGGCGGCAGGTGTGAGAATTGCAAGGGTGACGGTGCGACTAAGTTGGAGATGTATTTTTTGCCGGACGCTTATATTGAATGTGAACAATGTCACGGCAAGCGGTATAACGGAGAAACTCTGGAAATCGAATATAAAGGAATCAATATTTCCCAGGTACTGGACATGAGCGTCGATCAGGCAATGAAATTTTTTTCTGATGTGCCGGCGCTTGCACATAAACTTTCTGTTTTAAGCGATGTCGGTTTGGGCTATATGAGATTAGGGCAGAGCGCAATTACACTATCCGGAGGAGAGGCACAGCGCATCAAACTCGCCACTGAACTCGCTCGACCTGTGAAGGAAGGCAAGACAATGTATATTCTCGATGAGCCGACGGTCGGACTTCATTTTGACGATACCAAGAAACTCTTGGGAGTTCTGCACAAGCTCGCCGATCGCGACAACACGGTTCTTATAATTGAGCATAATATGGAAGTCATCAAATGCGCCGACTGGATTATCGATCTCGGTCCGGACGGGGGAGATCAGGGAGGAGAAATTCTTTTCGAGGGCACACCGAAAGATATAATGAAATGCGCGCGAAGTTATACGGGAAAATATCTGAAAGAGGTTTTATAAGATTTGTGCTTTTGTCTTGGATAGTTTTTATAAATTGTGTGTAGTATCAAGAGGAGGATTCGTTATCGAATCCTCTTTCTTAATTAGGTGTGCTAGCTAGTTTGTCTATTCTTTTATTCTTCATTCTGGAATTTTAGTGCTCTGAAATATCCGGAGTCCTATAAATAATTTCTGCGAAACTTGAAATTCGCCCCTTTTATCGCTGGGCAGAGTAGCAGGTTTTAACCTGCGCAGCCGTCTGACACAATAATAACTTTCCCATAAATGCGTGCAGATTGAAGGGCGTCACCCTAAGCAAAACACCTCCATATAATATTCGCAAATGTGATGATAGAT
>JAQUYG010000015.1 GCA_028691985.1 Minisyncoccota bacterium | reverse complement strand
CATTAGTGAAAGTTATGGTGGCGGGAGAATTGAAGTTTACTTCTGCTGCGTTCTTATCTGTGAAGGTGGGGGTGTTGGAGTCTATGGTGTTTGCTCCCGAGAGGGTGATGGTTTTGTCTCCGGTGTATGGAATATAAGTACCACCCGAAGAACCAATGGCAGTAAGAGTTATGGTTTGAGAAGTTCCTGCTGTCTGAATACCAGTACCACTGACACGAAGATGATGCATATGTTCTTCCTCGGCACCTAAGCTTAAGAATGTGGAAGGGGAGGACTGATTATTATATTCAGTCTGGATTCGATTTGCAGTAATTGCCGTCGTAGAAATCCGGAATTCATCCAACTGTCCGACAAAGGAACCTCCCAAGATCAGATCGGAAGCATTCTTTATGTAATCAAAAAGATAGCCGGAAGCCTGAAAATCAACAACTCCATTAATATAATTTGAAACTATAATACATCCATTGTCCTTTTCTTTCTTTAAGACGATATAATTAAAATCATTATCAAAAGTAGAAGACGACTGTGTAAAATATGTTCTTTCAAGCTTAGACTCATATCTAAAATCAGATGTTAGTTTCAAGACACGATTATTGCTCGTATCTGCCACATAGATATAAGCGCCATCTCCCCCTATTCCTTGTGCAGCTCTTAACTGGTTGTTGCCATCTCCCAACGTTCCCATTTCAGATACATAACTCAAGTCATCTGCCCGGCGTTTGACAATACGATTATTGGAAGTGTCAGCGATGTACAGATAAGTTCCATCACCCCAAACATTCCTAGGATAATTAAATTGATCATCTCCCGTGCCCGATGTCCCTATTTTAGACACATAACTCAAATCGTCTGCCCGGCGTTTGACGATGCGATGATTGAAGGTATCAGCGATGTACAGATAAGTTCCATCGCCCCAGATACCGGAAAGATACTTAAATTGATCATCTCCCGTGCCCGATGTCCCTATTTTAGACACATAACTCAAATCGTCTGCCCGGCGTTTGACGATGCGATTATTGTAGATATCAGCGATGTACAGATAAGTTCCATCGCCCCAAACACTCCTAGGATAATTAAATTGATCATCCCCCTCGCCCAATGTTCCTATTTTAGACACATAACTCAAATCGTCTGCTCGGCGTTTGACAATACGATTATTGAAGGTATCAGCGATGTACAGATAGGTTCCATCACCCCAGATACCGGAAATACCGCTGAATTGATCATTACCATCTCCCGATGTGCCCATTTCGGATACATAACTCAAATCAGAAGCCAGGCGTTTGATAATTCTTTTATTACTACTGTCCGCCACATAAAGATAGATTCCGTCACAATATACATCCAAAGGCAAACCTAAATAATCATTTTTATACCGCGGCTCTCCTTTTTTGGAGATAAAACTAAAATCCGACATTAGAAGCTTTAAAATTCTGTTGTTCCCGTTATCTTCTATGTAAAGATAAGTTCCATCGCCCCAGATACCATGAGGGCCGCTAAATTGGTCATCCCCTGATCCCGATGTCCCTATTTTAGATACATAGCTCAAATCGTCTGCCCGGCGTTTGACGATGCGATTATTGTAAGTGTCAGCGATGTACAGATAAGTTCCATCGCCCCAAACACTCCTAGGACAATTAAATTGGTCATCTCCCGCGCCCGATGTCCCTATTTTAGATACATAGCTCAAATCGTCTGCCCGGCGTTTGACGATGCGATTATTGTAAGTGTCAGCGATGTACAAATAAGTTCCATCTCCATAAAGATCATGAGGATAACTGAATTGGTCATCCCCTGATCCCGATGTCCCTATTTTAGATACATAGCTCAAATCGTCTGCCCGGCGTTTGACGATGCGATTATTGTAAGTGTCAGCGATGTACAGATAAGTTCCATCGCCCCAGAGATTGTCAACATAATAAAAATCATCATCCCCCGATCCCCCGATCCCTGAACCTATTTGAGATACATAGCTCAGACCATCCAGAGCAAAAACTTCTATGCAATGATAATTAGAATTGGCTATATACAAATAAGTTCCATCGCCCCATATGCCGACAGGATCTTCGAATTCCCCGTTTCCGCCAGTCCAAGTTTCAATCTCGTCAATATAACTGAAATCACTGGACAGAAATTTTACAACTTTACGATTAGACCTATCCACTACATACAGATAAGTTCCATCGCCCCATGAATAAGCAGGATAGTCTAAAATACCCTCGCCGTTAAGCCTATTCCATATCTTATTTCCGATACTTTTCTTGATTTGGAAATTACCAGCAACCCCCTCCCCTTTACTGGCAATATCTCCTCCCGCATCACTATCAGACTTAATCCAAAAACTAATCGTCCAGTTTTCATTGCCAAAATCCAAAGAATCAGCATCATTCATAGTAATACTCCCCTTCCCTGCAAAACTTTGTGCTTGCCCTATCTGACCCTGTATTTGAACGGGAGTATCTGTTTCTGATTTTAACCCGTCGTTTGAATTTACCGTGCTATCAACTGTAGTTGCAGCAGAGGCATCATGCAGATGTTGAACCATTTTATAATCGGCACTCCAGACATTCTCTGTGTCCTGCTGATTGATAGCAGCTTGATTTCCATAATAAATATATAATTTCGTATCCACGACACTAAACAATGTCGGCACTTTTATCCAAGCCGTTATCTTTCCCGTAGACGGAATATACTCCTCTATTTCATGTGGCAGCTTGGTGATACCATCAGAAGAAGTAAAGAGTATATCAGTCCCGTCTTCTTTTCCCATCTTTCCCCCATTAGTTATACTCCTTAAAGCCGTATCTGTGACTGTAAACAATAAAGCATAATCAGTCAGATCTTCATTTACCACTTTAGTATGGTCAATAGTAATCTCCTTTCGATATTTCCAGTCAGTATCATACCAGGCATCAGTAACATCAGCTTGGGCAATTTTCACTAATCCGATACCCCTGTTTTTCTGATACAAAAAAATCTCGGCTAAAAATGTCTGAGAAAATAACAAAGAGAACATTAAGATGACCTTAAAACTGAAACTAAAAATATTAATTATATTTTTTTTAAATATGTTCATAGGGCCAGAAGATATAATTTATATAACATAAATCAATTATATCTCATATTATTATAAAAATCAAAAAATAATTAATTCATATACGGTAAAAAGGTTTCTAGTGAAAGCTGTATACTATTAAAGAAATAAATACATACTAGTCACTACACGATTCACAGTAACACATTTTTCCACTCTCATCTCAAAAAAACAAACTTCTTTCAAAGCTTGTCTTTATTTTACACCTTATTTAGAAATCTATTTAAAATGCTTGCTTAATTTCGGCCCACTTTGATTGGCGTAATGCGAACCGATTTTCTCGCTATAGATGAAGTCAGCCGGCTCAATTAATTTTTCAAATCCCATCTGACAAATCGGCTGAGCGTCGCGGAAGATGAAATTATTATCAAATGACCGAACCTCCAACACTGCTCGCCTGCCCTTGATTTCTCCATTTTCACCATAACCGAAGCCGGGATCGAAAAAACCGGCATAATGGCTGCGGAATTCGCCACTGGAAATATCATAGGCAATCATCTCTCCGGAGAAATCTCCTGGAATGCGAATGGCTTCTTTAGTATAGAAGATGTAAAAAGATTCTTTTTCCAAAAGCAAACTGTTATCTTTTGTGGCATAAATAGGCTCAAAAAAATCTTCTGCACGGTGCCCTCCTATGTCTGAAAAATTCAATACCTGATCTTTTGAAATATTTTTATATCCTATGATGCTTCCCACGCCTTCCCCTTCCAAATCGATATTCATCACCAGCTTATCTCCACCCTCCTTAGAAACCTTTTCTCCTGCCTCTATAAAATTTGAATCCTTATCAAATAAAAGCTTATTTTTCTCATACACCTCTTCCATGTCCTCCCATCCGACCCTTGCCTGACAATTATATAATCTGATTTGGTTAAGCCTCTCTCCCGCAGACAATTTCACTAAAAAAGATTTGGGAATAACTTGAAGCCATAAATCTCCATTATATCCCGAAGGAACCATATCAAATCTCGGATAACCATCAACAAGAAGTCTAGTCTGTAAATCCACCCGTCCGGTCGAACTTTTTGAGGATGCCATCGCAAATTTTTCTTTCGAAAGCAAGAGCTTCTCGTTCAGTCTAATCAGATATACTCCATTTCTTTCTAAAGGGTTTTTCAAATCGGCTTTGTAAATATTTTCGTTCTCTACAACCTCTCGGATTTTTTCATTCCTTCGCGGAAGAAAAGTTCCTTTCATCCGATAAATCTCTCCTGAAATAGTAAGGTCAATGCTTGCTGGTTGTATGTTTTTCTTATCAGCGATAATCTCCCCGGCTTCAATCATTTTTCGAATCATCTGGGAAGGAAAAACCCCGAGATTTTTTATGTTGTCTTCCATATAAGGATATTTTATGGTAAAAAATTTCAAAACTAGCCAACATCTTATTTATTCCTTCTACATTATAGCACTAACGCGGTCTTTGAAAAAATATCGCGATCATTTTATAGATGATGCAGTCACCATGAAACCGGCCTTTAGCCGGTCTCTGTTATATACACTAAGATTATAAATTGACTTTAATTCCGACCCCCATCGTGGAGGTTATCGTAATACTCTTGATAAATTCCCCTTTTGCGCCAGTCGGCTTATTGTCTTTGATATTCTGCACGAAAGCCTCGATGTTCTCGCGAAGCTTTTCTTCTCCAAAAGAAACCTTTCCAACTAGTTGATGCAAATTTCCGGTCGTATCGTTCTTAAAGCTCAATTTTCCTTTCTTAAGCTGTTCGACTGTTTCCTTAATATCAACAGTAACAGTATCTGTCTTCGGTGAAGGCATTAACCCTTTTGGTCCGAGAACTTTGGCAACACTCGCCATTTTTTTCATCATTTCAGGCGTTGCGACGGAAACATCAAAATCAACTTCTTTAGTCTGCTTGATTTTGTCGATAAGTTCCTGCCCTCCGACAACATCAGCACCTGCAGCTTTTGCGTCTTCCTGTTTCTCACCTTCAGCGAACACGGCAATCCTTTTTTCTTTTCCAGTTCCATGAGGAAGTATGATTGTTCCTCTGATCTGCTGATCGGCTTGTTTAGGATCGATTCCTGTCCTCATATGTACTTCGACGCTTTCGTTAAATTTTGAGTTGGCAATGCCAACTAACATCCTAACGGCATCCTCAATTGAATAAACTTTAGTGCTGTCAACTTGCTCTTTGAGGGCACTGTAGCGTTTTGATCTTTTCATAGTTTTTCCTTTCGTGGTTATATCGCTTTTAAATCAAGCTCCCACAAAATAAATTAATTAAATCTATCAGTATTATCGAAAATATTATAATTTTTAAATCTCTTCTAAAAACTCTTTTGACTCCCAGCTCCTTATTATCATGAACGGACAAAAGACTTGCCTCGCCTCCGTTAACTGTCTCCCAAGTAAAAAGTAGTGGAAGGGCGCCGATTGCCAGCAACTTTAGATTAGTCATAACCGTAGAAACTATTGCGGGCGAACTTCTCTCCAAGCCTCTTAGAACGACATAGGTTTCTATAGTTATGAACAACAGAGAAAATAACAAATCTCCGGCATTCTTATAAAGATTGACTCTATTTCTATGTTTTATAAGAGACATGCCTTCTTCCAAAGTCTCCAGGTCACATTCGTCCCATCTGCTATGATCCAGATTTGCTATTCCAAGTTTTTTATTATCAATGACAATCTCTAAGTCTTCGGGAACGGCTAAAAATCTTCTAAAAACATCTTCCGCATTTTTTCGTCCAGATGTGTCCTTTTTTTCTTATTCCTCGACCGTAATCCCCATCGATCTTGCGGTTCCGGCGATGATTTTCATTGCCTGATCAATATCGTTAGCGTTCAAATCACCCATCTTTACTTCGGCAATCTGTTGCAACTGTCCCTTGGTGATTTTTCCGACTTTATCTTTCTGCGGAACCTTAGATCCCTTTTGCACGCCCGCAGCTTTCAAAATCAGATTTGAGGCCGGAGTGCTCTTCATTGAGAAGTCGTAAGACTTATCTTCGTAGACATTAATTACCACCGGAACTACATCAGCCAAATCTTTTGATTCGTTATTGAAACGAGTACAAAATTCTTGGATATTGATTCCCGCTTGCCCCAGAGCAGGTCCTACTGGAGGTGCCGGATTGGCTTTTCCTGCCGGGATTTGTAATTTGATTTTTTTCACTATTTTCTTTGCCATATTCTTCTATATATAATTTTTAAATTTTCTTGATTTGCAAGAAATCCAATTCTATCGGAGTTTCTCTTCCAAACATTTGAACCAGAACCTTGATCTTCCCCTTTTCCTCATCAATCGAATCAATCTTGCCGTCGAAATCTTTGAAAGGACCATCCACGATCTTGATAGTGTCGCCAATCAACACATCAATCTTATACTTCGGTTCCTTGACGCCCATCCTTTTTTTAATCTCTGACATTTCCATTTCAGAAATCGGAGTCGGAGTGGTTCCTGAACCGATGAAGCCGGTCACATTCGGAGTGTTCCGAACAACATACCATGAATCGTCAGTAACAATCATCTCAACCAGAACATATCCCGGAAAAACTCTCTCTTCGACAACTTTTCTTTTTCCGTTCTTGATTTTGATTTTCTTTTCTTTGGGAACCATAACATCGAAAATCTTGTCTTCCATCCCCATCGATTCGATTCTCTGCTTGAGATTCCTACAGACATTATCTTCGTATCCAGAATAAGTATGCAAAACATACCAGTTCCGCCCAAAATCAGCTACCTGTTTTGGCATATTCTTATCTCTTAAAAATTAATATTATTTTTCAAGTATCGTTTTTGCCAAATCTGTAAAAAGCAAGTCCGCTGCGCCCAAAAAGGCTGCCGCGCCTAGACTGACCACCACTACAACCAAAGAGTCCTTAATAGTTCTTTGTTTAGTAGGCCAACTTACCCTTCTTATTTCCGATATGACTTCTTCGAGATATTGCTTTATGTTCATTTTCTCTTGTATTTAAGTCTTAAAATGCTCTCGATTTTAAAACAGCCTCTTGGAAGGCTATTATCATTTCATTTTCAATATACAGCCATATGATACACCCAAACCGAAACTAAGTCAAGAAGTAGGCTAGTAGTCAAGAATAATAGTTTCGCGCCACCTTTTGGCTTTAAAAGGGCTATTTCTCCACATCCTTGTATTTATCTTCCTTTCGCTCTTTTAGGCGCTCTTTTATCTTAAGAGCTAAGGCGATAACAAAAAACAGGAAAATTTCGATATAAATAACCATGATGCCTGAGGCAAAAATTTCAAAAATGTTCATATATTTTTTATATTAACCGTAATACAACGGATTATTGAACCCTTACTGCGGTTCCGTAAACTAGCACTTCAGAAACGCCACTAGCTACATTACTACTGGAAAATCTGACACCACAAATAGCATTCGCTCCCATTTTTTCAGCCTGTTCTGTCATCCGGTCTATCGCCTGATCTCTGGACTCGGCAATTAGCTTAGTATATTCCAGAACCTCTCCTCCTGTTATGTTCTTGGCAAAAGCCATTATGTCTCGACCAGCATTGCGGGAGCGCGCAGTATTGCCCCTCACCAATCCGAAAGTTTCAACTGTGTTTTTTCCCTGAACATTGTCCGTTGTTGTAATAATCATTGTTTTAAATTATAAATTATATCCATAAAGATTATGTCTGCTTTTTTTATACCCATCTTCTCTTTATTATAATCACAAGTAAGATTATAGACAAGACAATAGTCAGACTCATTATATAGAAGAACGCCATAGGGTTATTGGCAAGGGGCAAGGGGATATTCATACCGAAAATACTAGAGATGATTGTCGGCACAGTCAATATGATGGTCGTAATCGTGAGAATTTTCATCACACGATTCAAATCGTTGGTCAATATGGTCGAATAAGCCTCACGAATATTTTTAATTGACTTGAGCCCGTTTCTGGAAAGTTCCAGCGTCTGCTTACTATCCAAAACCAAATCTTCGATGATATCTTCGTCTCTGTCGTAGATATTTATATATTTTCCGCGCAGAATTTTTTCTGTTATATTGATTGCCGGCACGAGTGAGGAAATAAAATCATTAAGGGTTTCCTCTTCTTGAACAAGAAATAGAATATCCCTGTTTTTTAGATTATCTATCTGGATCTTCTTTAATTTGATGTCTTTGAGTATCCGATTGAGATAGGTATCATAGCTCTTGAAAATCTCTGATACGATTTTAAGGACAAAATAGGTCTTTTTAGTCGTCAAAAAGTCCTTGTCACCTTCTATGAAATATTTTGTCAGCTGTTCTTTTTCCTTACATATTGTAACGATATTCTCGTCTGTGATGATAACCAGAATAGGAACTGTCATTATAAAATTTTTCCTGGTAGGGAACCTTATGATCATATACAATGCTCCGTCCTCTTTCTCCAATCTTGAAATTTCGTTCTCATCAAGCCCGTCTTCCAGTATACTCAGGTCCAACTTCATCTTTTTTGAAAGAAGACTGAGCTCGTCCTTGCTAGGATCTATGACCCTGATCCAAGTCCCCGGTTCTATCTCCTTAACCTCACGGATTTGCGGGGACTTCAGAGTCTTCTTGTAAATATTGATCATGATTTTATAATTAGCACTTTAAAATATCTGTCTAGCTTCTTCCCAAAGACTATCATCTCCCTTGACCGTCTTGAGCCAATACCACCACTCTCCGCCCCAAAGGTAGGCTTCAGAAAATTCCACATCTTTGACGAATTCGATATTTTTACGGAACTGTCCGGCACTCATTGACTGATATTGTTCCTCCAATGACATGTTAGTGATATTATTCGGCCCCCACGGCTCCGCTTGCAATTCCACAATGATAATCTTGCTTACATTTGTAAAATACATTATAAAAGCCGCCTTGAGCCTGTAAAAAAGCGATGAAATCGGGTAGTGCACATAACCGATAGTATCATTCCAGACGATCCGATAAAGTGTCGTGCCTAAAATATCCGCTCGACTCGCCGCGTCATACCAGGTGCTAAGTTCTCCGCTATCAGTGATAATAACCGGACGAGACGGATCAAGTTCTCTAACTGTCGCAATTTCCATATCTAGCAGTTCTACTGTAATTTCCGGACATTCGCCATAAGGCAAAAATGGTTCGTTTTCGACCTGCCACGCCGTGATTGTCGAATTGTCTTTATAACGGTTCATGACCGTCGTAAGAGTTTCTCTGATTTCGCCTTCTTTTTCTTTTTTATTCAAAGTTCCGACCCAGCTTGGAATATGACACTCTGGCCAACGCGGCTGCTTCTGCCCAACCACAAATATTATTTCCGCTCCCCTTTTTTGAGCCTCTTCGATCTGCCAGTCGATGTCTTTAAAATAATATTCCCCTTGTTTATTTTCAATTTCAGTCCAATAAACAGGCAGTCTAATTTTTTTAACCTCCAGGTCGTCAAGCAGCGCCAAATAAGTTTCCTTCCAATCCAATTCCAAATACTCGGCAAACGGTTTGCTGAAAGTCACACCATAGGTAACTTTGGAATTACGCGGTGAATAGATTAAAAAGATGATTATGGAAAAAATTAGAAACAAACCGATAATAGTGGCAATTGTCCTATTAAATTTTTTTTTACTCGAAACCTTCCTCTTCCCCTTACTTTTTCTTATGCTAATCATAATAAAAACATTTTTTAGGCAATTAAAAATAGACCGATAGCTATGAATATTAGCGCGATAACCTTTTGAATAATAACCCCGTCTTCCACCTGTTCGTGAAAAAGCTTTGGTAATTTTTTGGAAAGAATTACAGCCATAATGAGAACAAAGGCATATTGTGTAGCTTGTAAGGAATTAATGATTACGACATTGCCTATCGAAATAGCATAGGCGAGCAAAAGCGCGGCAATGGCAGCCGTAACTTTGTCATAAATGAAAAGCATTGCGCTAGCCTTATTTTCTATGACATCATTTTCTTCATCTTTCATGCCAAAAATATCCTTGCGATTCTGTGGAGATAGAAGTAGCAGCACCGACCCCAAAAATCCTCCAAATTGCAGAATCATGAATACATCAAGAAACCCCACTTCGGTAAAAAGAAAATCCATAATCACATAATAGGAGGCAAATAAAAAACCGGCAAAAACAGCCAATGCCATCCCCTTTATCCGAGTGATTTTACCCCGCTTTATCTTGGCGGACATAAGAAACCCTCCGATAACAAAAAGGGTGAATGCAATCATCTGCCCAGAACTCAAAGCTTCATCCCAGAGAAGGAAAGAGAGTATGTAAGTAAAAACTGGAACGGAGATACCGACGACAGGGGTCACCCGGGAAACTTCGCTCAATTTTATAGCTTTATAAAAAATAGTCAGTGTAAAAATAAAAAGAGCGCCACAGAAAGCTGCCAGCCCAAAAAGCTCCCAAGAAGGAAAACGAAAAGTACTCTCTGGCCAGGCGATGGCAATTACCGGGATGGCGAGTAGATAAAGAATTTGAAAGACTCCTGAATAAAAAGCATAAACAACCGGCTTCATCACTTTATTCGAAACGATATGTTTGTCTATGATTGCCGTGATGGCATTCAAAAAATGGGCAAAAACGGCAATAATTATCCAAAGTTGCATCTTATTTTTCCTCCAAGATTAATTTATTATTTTTACATATCGCAGCATATTCGAGCGCGCTGGGACGAACTTTATATTCAATCTTCTCAAAGTCCATTTCCAAAAGCCCGAATCTCGGACCATAGCCATCTGCCCACTCAAAATTGTCCAAAAGCGACCAATGAAGATACCCCTTAACACTTACGCCCTCTGAAATTGCTTTGTGGACCCACCTGAGGTGCTGTCTGATAAAATCCCCCCTGAATCGGTCTTCTTTATCCGCCAGACCGTTCTCAGTAATATAGACGGGCAAATTATATTTCTGAAGGTTTTTTAAAACCTTGTAGATACCTCTTGAATAAATTTCCGTTCCCAGATCTGAGACAGTCCTGTCTACATTCTTTATGTTTATAAATGGATATTTAACATCCCAAGCCACTCTTTCATGAAAATAATAATTAACCCCGATAAAATCTTGTTCCTTGCGAGTATATTCCAAAAGCATCCGATTGCGCGCGAAATCCCAAATTCGGACGATGAAACGGCTCAAAGGATCACCATAGAGCGCTTCGGTGAAAGAATAATTTTCTGCCATTCCCACTTGTGCTTTGGAATTGATTTCTTTAACAACGCGATAAGCTTTTTTGTGCGCTCTGGCAAAATTCCAAAACGCTCGGGCACAACTTACAATCCTCATTTTCTGCCTCGGCGGAAATTTACCGATAATATATCCATGTGAAGCGAAAATTCCTGGTTCGTTGATCGTTATCCAAAAATCTACATATTCATCCAATTCTTTCGCCGCAAAAGAAGCAAATCGCTGGAAATGGCTTGGCGCCTCAAAATTTGCCCAACCTCCTTTTTCAGAAAACCATATGGGCTCTGTAAAATGCCACAGAGTAACCATAGTCTTTATCCCTCTTCCGCGCAAAGCTATAAGCATCTTTTTATAGTGTTCAATGGCTTCCCGATTGAATTTTCCTTCTTCTGGCTCGATACGCGACCATTCCAGTGAAAGCCTATGCACGCCCTGGTTCAACTTTTTCGCTTCGTCAAAATATTGTTCATAACGATTCCAATAATCACACGCCTTGCCCGCCGGAAAATCCTTCGACCAATTGCAATTGTCGATTCCCCCTTCGACCTGATAGGACGAAGTCGCAGCTCCCCACAAGAAGCCCTCGGGAAATTTCAGTTCTTTTTTCATAATCTAAATATTTATAGCTATATTATAAACTATTTTATTATTTTTATAAAATATTAACATCAGAAAATTATTTTTCCATCTCCGTTTTGATTTCTTCAAATTCATTCTCAATATTCTTAAGCTTCTTACGACTTTCCCGAATGAGCACCGCACCTTCTCTGACTTTCTCTAGGCCTTTTTCCAAATCAATTTCCTCTTGCTCATCAAACCAGGCAGAGATTTTTTCTAGTTTTTTTAAAGTGTCATTCAAACTATTTTTTATCTCTTTTGTCATGTTTTTATTCTTTAATTTTCTTAATTTTTTCAATACGCGAATCTGCTTCTCCATCAAAAAATCTTATTCTAACAAAATCGCCTTTTTGGATATCATTTACTGATTTTACACACACGCCGCCTTTAGAAACGATTCCATATCCGAGTCTAAGCTGTCTCTCTGGACTATTAAGTTTTATGATATTATCAACTTTCTCGATATCATTTTGCAGACGATATATTATATCTTCAAATTTTTTAATCAACATTTCTTTGACTTCTTTTATTTTTCTCTCCCGATCAAGGATGGTCGTTTCGACGGAACGCAGATTATGAAGCATAAAATCATCAAATCTCGATTCGGCATCGCGTAAAACCTGCCGAAATCCTCTTTCTATATTTGTCGCATTATTCCTGATTTGCCAATCGACATTTTCCACTCGACTCTCAAAATTCCCAATGATGTTTCTCTCATAGTCATTAATCCTGCCAATTTTATCCTCCCAGAGGCTACTGATGAGTTTTGCTGCCGCGGTAGGAGTAGAAACCGCATAATCCGAAGCGAGCGACAAAAGAGAAATATCGCGATCATGCCCAACCCCACAGATGACAGGCACAGAAATCTTTTTTACCTCGCGTATAAGAGCCTCGCTGTTGAATGCCTGCAAACTCTCCAAGCTGCCCCCGCCTCTTATGATCACCAAAGTATCAATTTCTACTTTCTTGAAAGACTTTACCGCCTTAATGAGTTCGAATATTGCCCTTTTTCCCTCCACGCTCGAATTTATAAATCTGATTTTAAGCCCATATTTTCCGACATTGCTAGTAAAGTCCCCGATAGCCGCGCCATCTCGGGAAGTAATGAGTCCGATTCTTTGTGGCAACCCCACAATCTTTTTCTTTTCTTCTTCTGCAAAAAATCCTTCTTTTTCCAACTTTCTTTTTAATTTTTCATATTCCTTTTTAAGCGCCCCCTCTCCTTCCAATTCTATAATTGAAACTTTGAGGCTCAATCTTCCAGAGGGTTTATATATCTCTGGAACTCCTTCAGCGACCACCTCCATTCCTTCCTCCAGTCTAACCCCCGAAATTTCGTATTGGTAACGAAAAATGAGGCAATTTATCACGCTTTCATCTTTTTTATCTTTAATACTGAAATAAACCACCCGTTCTCTTTCTTCCACGCTAGAAATTTCTCCTCTTATTTTTGCTCCAGCTGATGAGAGTTTATTATTTAATATATCTAAGAATTCTCCGACAGAAAAGATTCTCTCTCTTTCGGATCCGGTCTCCGCTACCTTATTTTGGAAAGAAGTCCTCCTGAAATAGTTAAGATCACCTTCGCTATTATTGATTCCAGTCACATTTTCCGTTCCATTTATGATTCTGATCAGCTCCCTTCCATATTTGGCAAATTTTGCTTCCTTAATACCTTTAATTGCCGTCATTTCATTTTTATCTTTGGGACTGACTCGCGCTAATTCTTCAAGAGTTTTATTGGGAAGCACACGAAAAGCATCGACTCCTTCCCTCTTGGCCGTTTCGTTCCTCCAAATAGTAAGTTTTCGCAGTATAATTTCAAACATAATTGGATTATACCTCAAAAAAGGCAAAAAATAAATAAATAATTCTGTCATTTTGAATTTCACATATTCCGTATTGACTTGCCCTAGAATGAGCTATCGTGACTTTCACTTTTTTGATCGGATGTTTTTTATCCATAAAAAAAACGAGGAAGCCTATCCTCGTTTTTTAGATATGTCTAAACGCCCTCATTGAGATTACTAAGCTCTTGCTCTTTTCTTTTTTCATCTCTACGCTTTTTCCAGATATAAAGGAGCAAAAGAATGATAATGAGAATCAGGAGCCAAAACCAGAAATCATCAATACAGCTGCCCTCAACGACACTTGCTTCTGCAGCTTCGCATTCGGTAGTCTTACAAGTTTCGGCCTCTTTAACAATCCCATTTTCTTTAATTTCCTCTTCCTCTTCTTCATCCTCTTTTTCATCTGAGGCTGAAGATATCTTAGGAGTAACAAAAGCGCCTTTGCCTGTAGAAGTATAAGATCCAGCAACTTTAGGTACGGTGACACAAGTGGTTTTCAATTGTTGCTCTGAACTTATAACCAGCTGACTTCCATCATAAGCAACAACCCTATAATAGTAGTTCGTACAAGCGCTCAATCCGGCGACGGTTTCTTGATGTTCAGTCAACATCTCTCCGAGCTGACCACAGCCAACGGTTCCATAAGTATACCCGAAATAAGGTTCCGTTCCGGTAGACGCTACCGACGAAGTTCCATATATTATGCAACTTCCCGCTCCCTTGTTCGTTTTCCAAGAGGAATCGAAAGAGTTCTTGGTTATGTTATGAGTACTGAGATCATAAATTCTGAGATCCTCGCCACCATTATCTACAGATTCTTTTTCCGTAGCAAAATTGATTTGAGAACTGTCATCTTTTTCTCTTCCTGTCGAAGATATCGCGCGGCAAGAATATTGTGTGTCAGCCTCTAATCCCGACAAAACCACTGAATGCACCTGTGTCATATTATCCCCAGTGTCAAAGGTTCCCGTTGAAGTATCGTATCCATAATTCGGCTCATCTCCGTATATATCTTCGCTTCCTGGATTTACAGAACAAACAACCCTACTGTCGGAATACTTGTTTGTTCTCCATGTTATTTTGGCAGATTCTTCTGTAATGTCCACCGCTTTCTCTTCGGTAATTTTAAAACGCACTGTTCCTCCACCACCATAAGTAGTAAGAACACAATTTGATTCGCACCCATCTCCATTGGTCGCATTACCGTCGTCACACATTTCACCGCTTTCGACTACGCCATTACCACAAATGCTGTGTATTCCTTCGGTTGTACATACTGCAGAGCATCCGTCTCCGCTGATGGTATTTCCATCGTCACAAGATTCACCAATTTCTACAACACCATTTCCACAAGCACCTCCCCCAGTTCCCGTATAATAATTAAAGAAGTTTATGCCAGTAATATCTTCCCCTTCTTCAAGATCAAGATAAAAATAGGTGCTGTCTTCTGGATAAACCTGATTCCAATCAGTCTTATTGATTTCATTGATTCCGTAATCTCCTTCGTTCAAATTTTCGAAAGAATAATGTCCATTTTCATCAGTAGTAGTCGTTACCATAACGGAGCAAAATCCAGCCGATCCAGGTTCAGGATCTTCAACTATCGAAGTCTTTGAAATGAAAGTTCTTTCCCCATCAGAGAGCGGAGCATATGGACAACCTACCAGTTGTATTTCCCAACCACTTAAGCCCTTTTCTCCTTCATCAAACTCTCCATTCTGATTTATATCACTATATTTATATCCAGAGATGGAACCTTTTTCTTCCTCGCCATTTCCACCATCTTCGGTATCAACTGAAATTCTGCATCCATGAAGCCCTTCTTCTCCAGTAGGTGTTCCAACAAAACTTTGAGCTATATAGCCTTCAATTGCAGGAACGGCAAGGTTTATTTTCCACCTATCCATAATATCGCTACCAGGGGTAAGTGTTGCTCCGTTCACAGTATCTGCCTCTCCGGCATCAACCAGCACAGGAGTTATATAGGGACAGAGATCGGGAAGACAAGTATCGAGATCATCTTCACACGAGTCTCCATTCACATCCGACCTCTCTTTTGAAATCTTATACTTCGCACTTTCAGTTTCGCCAATGGCGAGTGAAATTGTAAATTCTTTTCCAGTTATGTTTTCACCAGGAAAAACAATTCCGAAGCTCATCTCGTCTATTCCTACCGTAATAGGTATAACATCGGCCTCGACATTCATAATCCGATTCTGTATGAAAGCGCCAGCCGCGCCGAGAATCATAATGAGTGCAAACAGTGAAACTTTCTTTTTCAGCTGATTTTTTCTTATGGGGTTCATTGTATATAGGTAAAAAATTATTTAAAACTTCCTTTACAGACTGAATTCGATCTGTATGTCTCCGCCGTCCTCAGTTATCTCCTGCTGAGTAACTTCTTCTCTATCTCCCAATTCTTCCTGCTGCTGTAACTGTTCTTCTTCAATAGTTTCCTCTTCTACATCGTCAATTACACTCTCTTCTGTTGAGATATCTTCTTCTTTCTGATCATCTTCGACATCACTTTTCAAATCATCATCATCTTGCTCCTTTGTGTCTTCGGCAGACACTGAACCATCTTCGTCTTCCTTGTTTATATCCTCTTCGTCCAAATCGCCATTTGTGCTGTCGTCATCTTCGTCTGGGTCAGATCCGGAAGCATCATCTGAATCGTCTGCATCACCATCCAATACCGTTCCGTCCTCATCATCTTCGGCTATCAATTCATTCTCACCATCAGTGTTACTGTCTGGTTCTTCCCCAGAGGAAGTTGAGGTATCTGAACTGGAAACTTCTATCTGTACTTCACCATCCTCCTCAGGAACCTCCTGGTCACCAGCACCATCTTCTATTATATTTTCTTCAAGAACGATATCATCCAAGTTTATTTCTGAAGCTGCGGCCCCTTGAGCATAGATATCCTCAATTAAAGAGTTTTCAGTTATTCCGAGTTGCGCAAGCATCGCCGCTTCCTCAGGAGTTATGAGGCTGAAATCAATGGGAGGACAAAAATCTTCATCGCTCATGTCCCAACCGGTCAACATGAAGTTTCTTGCATTATCCGTAGCAACGACTTTTATTCTTGATTTATTTGAAGGAGTCCAATAGCATTCTCCGCTGCCATTATCAAGACAAAGGGGGACTACAAAATCGTATCTTCCACTGTTTTCTATCCCCCTGTCTATATTTGCCCAAGTGGCTCCACTATCGGCAGAGTACCAAATATCGATACTAAGATCGCTACTGTCGCTATCATTATTATCAAGAGCGATCCATTCTACATAATGAGTTCTTCCTACATAGAAAGTCTCACCACCGTTTGGATAGGTAACCTGCACGGAAGGCAACTCGTAGATAGTCCAGTCATAAAGCTGATCAGTGTCATAGCCGTTTGAGATTCTGCCAAGGATATATCCTTCGTCTGGTGCGGAAACTCCGGGTGCCCACAAATCAATATTATAATTAGCCCACCCCGAACCAGGAATTCCTCCCCAGTTCAACTGATCGACAATTTCACCTGCGCTATTCTTAAGAGCGAGCATATCGATGTCATTATTGAGCATATTTCCAATCGCGCTTCCAAGCACTATCTTAAGCGTACCTTCTGGAACATCCCAAGAATTCCATACTGTAGTGTAAGGAGCGATAACCGCATATTGCCCCACTTCCAATATTAAATCGTTCAGACTCAGAAAATCACAAGTTGCATTATCACATATCTGCCAGTCCTTCAAGTTGACATCAACGGTGCCGGAATTGAAAATTTCCAACCATTCATCACTTGAACATCCATGCTCGATATCTGGATTCGTATAGACCTTATTAATAACAACAACTTCTTCCTCGACAATAACAGGTTCTATTGGAATGGAAACACCATAACAGTATTTCAATGTCTCCTGAGTATTCCAGTATTCAAGCAAATCCTTCATAATTTCTCTTTCTTCATCTTCTGCATCGGAATCTTGAAGCAAAATGTCAGCTTCCGCAGCAATTTCGTTCAAGGTTTTTTCTTCCGTCTCATCAAGATAATTTCCCACATTGTAATAAGCAATGTTAAATTTCATGGCGAGAAGTTGCGCTTTTAATTTAGACTCCATTGTAGCGTTTTGATTCAGAATAATCAAAGCCTCGCCCGCAGTCCCGACTTCTTCATCCCCCAAAAGCTGGATTTGATAGGGCTGAAAAACCTCATCCTCTATATAGGTCTTCCAAAATCCTGTTGATCTGATTTCTGAATAATTGCACATGGTAGCCCTAACATTGACTACATGTGCCTCGAATGCATTAAGAAGTGGCATATTCGCAACAATAAGCATTCCCGAAACACAGGCAATGGCGACCGTTTTTTTGAACATTTTCTTTAAAAGAGACATAGTTGCTATTATATTATTTATTAAAGTTTACTTTTTATTTCATTTCAGAAATCCAGATGGTCAATTTTCCAATTTGAGGTATCCTGACCGGTTTACTGTTAAAATTTACCGTCCTGCCTACAATTTTATCATAAGTTATCGCAGCGTCTTTGATATTATTCGCATCACCCTTAGTAACTAAATTATTTTCATTCATTTCAACGATGCGATGTATCGTAAAGCCTGTATTATCGCCCACCAGAGCATCGGAATTCTTATAGACAATTATATCCCCCACTGCCAGCTGAGACCTGTCTACGCTTCTGATAAGAACCATATCCCCTTTCTTAAGAACCGGCCACATTGAACCCGAAGTTATAGAAGCGACTGGATATTCGGTTCCCATTACATAAACCAGAGCTTTCGGGGTACCAACCGCCAGAGCGACAATGATTGCTACATAGAGAGCAACCTCTACCATGTTTTTAAGTATCTTATTCATTTTCATTCTTACTTTCCCTCCTTGTCACTTAAAAAATCTTCGGCAATTTAAATATCAAAACCTTTCCCTTATATTCTTTTTCCGAGGCGCTTATTGGCACATCCAACAAAAATTCCACATTCTTTTTCTCTCCTCCTGCCAAAACAAATCCATTATCTTCCTCGTCAATAAGCTCAGCTATTCCTCCGTATTTTATAATCCCGATGTAGACATCCATGTTGCCACCGTTCTCCACAGTAATTGATCTTATCATTGAACTGCCCTTCGGAATATCACCGTAGTCCAGCTTTTCTCCGGTCGGATTGACTCCGGTCGCACTATCCTCACTTTTCACCCGGACCATTACATCGTATTTATCCGCCGCCAGGTATTGCACCAAGGCTAGCCAGAACAGCACTGCCAGCATTATAATCGAAAATATCTTCAATATTTCTCCGGAGTTTTTTTTCTTTTTAGCCACTTCCGTTTTTTTAAAACCCTCTCCATTATCAATCTTATTCTCCCTGTTCGTTTCTCCTGGAATCTTTACAGTAGGATCTTCTATCTTTTTGTTATCTTTTTTTTCATTATCCAAAGTTTCCTCTTCCATTTTATTCTTCTTTAAATATAATTACACTCCCCTGAAAACAAAGTAGCCTATATATTATTACATTTGCCCCCCTGCTTCTCATTGAATTCTATTTGTTTTTAATCATCTTATTTCTCCGCCCGTTAGAAAACAGGCGGAGTCTATAAGACCTCCAAAAAAACTATTTAGTTTTTTTAATGAAGATCATATGAGGTAGCATGACTATTCTGCACCAGCCACGCTATCTTCCTCGTCAATTCCCATAACTTCAATCCAAAGATCACATCCGAGCTCCTGACCTTTTAATTCAGAATCAAGGTCGTAAGCCAAAGGATCCGCATCTGCATTGGCAGCAGCAACAAAATCTGCCCAATCTTGAGCACATTCACCTTCGAAGCAAGGGGCCTTGAAGTCAATGTTCCAAACATCGGAAGTATCTCCGGCAGATGACATATGTCCATAGACTTCAGTAGCTAAAGTATCTTCCATTGTCCAGTCCATATCACCATGGAAAGCGGCAATATCTCCGTCATTCTCGCCTTCATCCAAAGAATGCTTTGAAAGGTAAGGACAAAGAACGGGGAGCTTTTCATATCCTTCGTCTACGCAGACAAAAGTTCCTGCGTCATCCTCAGTAACCAGACCATATTCACCAGTAGTGGCGTTATAGCACTTCGGTTTCTGTCTAATCATATAATCTACAGTTCCTAGTCTGTTAACGCTGGTGGCTTTTACACCATCGATGTCATAGCCATCAGCTTCGTTATTAAAACTGCTAGCACTAGAAACATCGGTAAGCCTCAAGTATTTTGCCCAACTGAGACCACCTAGGTCAAAGCTTGAATCTAGACAACCTGCAGTTCCCAAAGGAGTCCAAGTAGAACCGTCTTGAGAAGCTTCGACAGTCACTTTTTCAGGATAACTTGCACAAGATGGACTTCCGTAACTAGTTTCAGTAACGAAGATTTCAACATCATTGCCAGGTTTGTTGACAATGTAGTTATTGAAATAAAGAACCACATTCCCCCCGAATCCGAGAGAAAAATAGTTAATAGTGTCATCGTTCTGAGCTTCTCCTAGCATGTTAGTCGGATCACTTCGTTCAGCAAGGACATCTGTTCCGTCTTTTTTGTCCCCTTGTTCATAACTTACAACGCTAGCGGCCCACTGCTCTCCAATAGTCTCGGAAGCTTCAATAAAAGATTCACTCAAAGACATTGTAAAAGCGAAGTCTTTTTCTTCCTGAGGAAAAACCTGACCGAAATTAATGTCATCTACGGGAACATACAAAGCGTTCTCGATTTTTGCGGTAACATTAATAACATGAGCCTCAAAAGCCGCAAACATAGCAGCAGAAGCGACAACCGCTCCGATTCCTGCTAAAGTAAGAAGTACTTTTTTCTTCATCATATTTTTTTATTAATTGATTGGTTAACTTTTTGATTTGTTTGCTTGAGCCTTTTACCCTTACCACTAAAGCTTAAACAAACAATCTCGACCTTTAATTTACTTAATATATATAAAAACCGTTTTGTCAGCATGTACTAATTGCACTAAGATACTATTATTTTCGTTGGTATTTATTTTTTCAAAACCGAAAAACACCAAAAAAACACCCAAAAAACCAACCCTTATCTGGATGTCATAATTTCTCTCTCAGGAATTGACCAAAAATATTCGCTTTCCATCCCACCCTTTATTTAAAGCTTCGTTTCTCTCCACAAAGTCATCCCCCTCCTTGTGCTCCATTCTAGAGTTAAAAAACATTTCTGTCAAACGAGATATTTTTTAAGTTATCCACAAGTAGTTCCTCTATGCATTGTATTTTTTATAGCACAAGATACCCCTCTTTCTCCTTGTTAATCGCCTATTTTATAAAATAATAAAGATAATATTCAACAAATAATAAAACTTCACTTAATCGCATGCTATTATTTTACATAAGTTATCCACAGACGAATTATTAGTATTATACAAATTAGCAACTAAGACACAAAAAATCGCGATAGTTTTCCTACTATCGCGATTTTTTTATTTCCCTAAAACTCAGTTTCCATAATTTTCTTTTCCAATATATCCAGTATATCCTTTATTTTTATTCTGTAGCTATTCGCCGCAACTAGGACACCGCTTTCTTCAAAGTCCTCCCAGTAAATATTTTCCGTATATACTTTTTTCAAAGCTAGAGGATTTTTTATAGAAAGCATTTTTGGAAGAACAAACCCCTCTTCTTGCACGGCTATTTCTTCACTGACTGTAATTTCTTCAAAGCTCTCTTCATCAGCATAGCTCTGCTCTATAAAAGTAATAATTTCATTAGCTTCCATTACTCTCTCAAAAAACACTTCGCTATTTTCAACTTCTATTTCTTGTTGTTGAGTAGAGCCAAATTCTTCAACTACTATTATCGTCTCTCTTCCTTCAAACATTCCAGTGACCGCCGCGATGCCTACTTCATTATAGTTAACACCTAAAATGTTTTCTCTGTGTCCAGTGCTTTTCATAAAAGCCTTATGAGCACCCTCCGCAGTTGTAAAGTCTATGGCAAGGTTTTCAGCGGCATAATAATAATCATAGCCGACTTCCTCGAACCAAAACCATGGGGTTACGCCGTCTGGACTAGTGTGTTCGAAGTATTGGTTATCAAACATATCTGCAGCCTTCTTCTCAGCTGCCAATGCTAATTGCTCATTATAGATTAAACTTTTTAACCCGGAGTCATTTCTTGATTTGTTAGTAAGTTCTATCATCTTTTCAACTGTTATTCCTGAAGCCAGGACAGAGGTTGGGTTAAAAATCATCACACAAACAACTGCTACTAGGAATATTTTTGAAAAATGTCTTTTTGTTTTCATAAGGATTATTAAGCTTTTGTTTAAGATAAAGCGATTATACGCAAAAAGAAAGGGAGTAAATCACCCTTTCTTTTAATTATCTAGTTCAAGTATACACCCAAAATGACTGAATGTCAACGACAGATTAAGCATGCTAATATGATTAAAAATTATAAGGAATCAGATTCTTTATCAAATCTATATCTCCTCCCGTTTATATAAACACTTTGTACTATACCTATAATTATCATAAAAGAGATAAGAGAACTTCCTCCGTAACTTACGAAGGGAAGAGGTATCCCCGTAACCGGCATAATACCCATATTCATTCCTACATTGATCAGAAAATGAAAAAAAAGCATAAAGGCCGCGCCTAGGACAATAAGCTTACCAAAATTATCTTGCGCCTCTTCAGCCACTAAAAATAATCGATAGAAAACAACCGCAAAAAGAAAAATGACAAGGACACCTCCCACAAGACCCATCTCCTCGGCAATGACTGCAAAAATAAAATCGGTATGCTTTTCGGGAAGAAAATTAAGCTGACTCTGCGAACCATGTCCGAGCCCCTTGCCCCATATATTCCCCGACCCTATAGCAATCTTAGACTGTATAACATTATACCCGCTACCCAAAGGATCGGACTGAGGATTTATAAAGGTATTGATCCTATCTTTCTGGTAATCTTTCAAGACGAAAGTCCAGCTCGCCACCGAAACCGCTATTCCCAGAAAAAATAATATTAATATCTGCTTTTTCTTAAGCCCGAATACTGCCAACATTGCGAACCAGATGAAAATCATAACAAGCGAGCTCCCTAAATCGGGCTGAAAAATTACCAAAGACACGGGGATGGCGGTATAGAAACCGGACACCAATATTTTTTTAAATAGATTGTAGCTACTACCAACCTCCGAGAAATATTTGGCCAGTACGATTATAAGGACTATTTTTGCAAATTCCGACGGCTGTATGCCGAATAGTCCGACAGAGAACCAACTGCTGGTTCCCCTGGTAGAGCTTCCTAAAAAAAGTACAATCAACAGGACGGTAGCCATCACTATATAGATGATTCCCGTATAATTTTTTATAACCCGGTAATCGATAGAGGCGAATAAAAAACATAAAAGCGTTCCGAATAAGGCAAACAGCAGCTGCTTTTTAAAATTAAGAAAAGCTGCCTCTCCCCCACTATAGGAAACACTAAAAATCGCCATTAATCCGATAATTATCAAAAAAACAACGCTTAGAAAAAGCACCTTGTCTATCTTTTTTATATAGTTTATTCGCATTTTACTCTGGTTTTAGTCTTTAAAACTAGTCCTCTTCGAAAAAATTATCTGGGTTAAAAACATTAGTCTCCGCCTTATAGTCAATATAAGAAATTCTACCCTCATCGATGTCCAAGTCCTTCCAGGAGATGAGAAAACCCCAGCCTCCTCCCGCCGAAATCGTCAGTTGGTCTGTTTTGCCGACCGCCAGGACATCGCCATTATTATCAAAAATCACTGCGACTATGTCGACCTTGGCAAAAGCATATTTTGAGGTATTTTTAGTTGTCCCTCGGGCGAAATACAAATTCATTTCTTCATCAAAACCGTTCGCTTTTTCCGAAATTTCGACAATGTCCTTATTTAAGGCTCTTAATTCCCTGGTTGTCTCAACTTCTTTCCAATTATAACTGGAAAATTTTATTTCTGCGCTGACTGGAGTATCATCAAAGTGTATATTGTTTTCCATAATATATTTTATATCATCCCCCGAAGTGATTCCACGCGGCATAAAATATACACTATTTGAGACATCCGACATGAGTTTGCCATTCGCATCATAAACCAAGAATCTATATTTAACCTTCGAAAGTCCCCAGCGCTCATTATCATTAGAAACGCTTGCGATAAGATCGTAAGTATTTTCCCCGTCCTTAACGATTTTCACCCAATTCGTTTCTAAAAGATTGACTTCTTCAGGTAAGTTCAGATTTTCTGGACATTCCACATCACAAAACCCTCCGCAATCAACCCCTGCTTCGCCATTATTTTTTATTCCATCAAAACAGAGATCCTCTTCGGGCCGCGTAAATATATATACAATTCCACCTATGATCAAAAGTAATATCAAAACTATGACAGATTTCTTTACAAAGCGCTGCAGACTGTTCATTTTTTTATTTTTATATCTTAATACATTTTAATTATATAGTTTTGACAGATATGGTCAAATAGAAACAGCGCCGAGTTATGCTTAGCGATTATTATCTCTACGAGAACTGCGTCTCCAGGCAAGTTCCTTTATTATTCGATTTCACAACTAATCATATTCATCGCAAAAATACTCACGATACTGGCGCGTTTTATAAGATTGTCATTATCAGAAACGAATAGTGAGACTTAAAACCCCATGGACCGGGTCTGGAGACCACGCTCCGGCGAATCAAATACAAAAACAAAAAACAACGAAGTTTTCGGAATGCGGGAGCAGGTTTGAACCTGCTCCATTTTGGTTTTATCCCGCACAATATTAAAATAAAGAGATTTGAAACCTTAAAGATTGAGTAAAATACCCGCTTCCGCAGATACGATATGGAGTAGCGGGATTCATCCCGCGCGGCTGTCCCAAGCGATAATACCGTCTTTAACTGCGCGCAGGTTGAAACCTGCTACTCCAGAATACACAAAAAACAACGGGCTTTTACATCCGTTGTTTTCTTTTCCAAAACCGCAATGGTTTGTGGGTTTGGAAAAAAATAAGAGGAAGAAAAATTTAAACTTCCTCAAAATTTGAACCGTTTTTTTTAGGACATTATTAGCCTTTCTACTCCTTCCCTCTTTAATTTTCGAGGGGAGAAATGGAAGGGTGGGTAAATTCTCACAGTTTCCGTAATCCATGGAAACTGTTTTTCAGAGAATCCCGTTGGGATTCCCAAGAGTTCTGCTTCTAGCAAGGTCCAAGGGAATTCCCCTTGGTTAAATTTCATTCTAATTGGAGCCTTAATGCTCCTTGCAAGCACAATTCCGTAATTTACAGGAACGGTGCTAATAATATTCACTTCTTCCTTGTCATCAAACAGTATCCAAGAAGTGTTTATATAAACCTCCTCTTCCCCGAAAAATATTTCTAACTCTTCTGGGATACCTTCAAGCGTTACTATATCTCCATCTGTACAGATGGAGTTTGGTACTGCTGTGGCCGGAACCGCAGACAGAGCAAATGCCGCTAATAATAAGAGCAAATATATTATCTTCATAAAACTCTCTCCTTATTTCTTATATTGCTATCATATAAAATAAAAAGCAATATAAGAAATAACATATCATAGTAGCATATAATTCTAATATTGTCAAGCCTTTCCAAGACACAAAAAAATTCCGGCAACGACCTACTCTCCCAACCCCGTACAGGGTAAGTACCATCGGCGCTAACGAGCTTGACTTCTGAGTTCGGGATGGGATCAGGTATTTCCTCGTTGCTAAAATCACCGGAAAAAATATAAATATTTTTCGTATTGCGTCATCTTCAAGCTCTCACTTGAAGTAATGACAGTTTTTATTCAGAGTGGTAAATATATGGGCTAACAATCATTAATTGCTAGTCAACCGTGCAACTACAATCCTTGCGGATTACAATTGTGCATTAAACAAACATTGACTTATTAGTAGCGCTCGACTAAACACATTGCTGTGCTTACATCTGCGCCCTATCAACCTGGTAGTCTTCCAGGAGTCTATAATGATACCTAATCTTGAACAGGGCTTCGTGCTTAGATGCTTTCAGCGCTTATCCCGTATAAACTTAGCTACCCAGCGATGCTCCTGGCGGAACAACTGGTACACCAGAGGTTTACTCTTCTCGGTCCTCTCGTACTAAAGAAGAAATTTCTCAAGTATCCACGCCTGCAGCGGATAGGAGTCCAACCTGTCTCACGACGGTTTGAACCCAGCTCGCGTACCTCTTTAATTGGCGAACAGCCAAACCCTTGGGAGCTTCTTCACCCCCAGGATGAGATGAGCCGACATCGAGGTGCCGAACCGCGCCGTCGCTATGGACGCTTGGGCGCGACTAGCCTGTTATCCCCAGAGTAGCTTTTATCTGTTGAGCTTCTTCGATACTACAATC